>NZ_RAWR01000238.1:0-15808 GCF_003986945.1 Corallococcus sp. AB018
CCTGGAAGGGGATGCCGAGCGAACCGAACGGCGCCCCTGATTCCGCGTCCACCAGGTTCAACTGGAGCGTCACCACGTCCTCCCGGTGGGCCACGCCCTGGAAGTAGAGGAAGCCCTCCTGCGTGCCGCCGGGCTCCAGTGTGCCCTCCGGCAGTGCGTTGTTGAGCATGTCCGCGGTGGGCAGTGGTGGATCGTAGTAGTACGGCCCCCCGTAGAAGTTGCCTCCCCAGCCCCAGGGCCCGCCGTACCAGCCCGGTCCCCAGCCGCCGCGCCAGGGCCCGTAGCCGTAGCCGCCGCCCGCCCACGCCCTGCCCCCGGGGTACATCACCGGGCTGATGCGCGCGGGCGCCTCCGTCTCATTCGAGGACGTGGCCTGCCGCAGCGACAGGGGCGGCAGCGCGCTGTAGCGGAAGCGCGTCTCCTGGCCCACCAGCGCGAAGTCCTTGTACTGGAGGCGGATCGGGCGGTCCCCATTGTTCTCCAGCCGGACGTAGACAGGGGTGACCCGGCGCTCCAGGTCGGACGGTGAGCCCTTCCAGGCCGAGCCGTCCGCCGTGAGCCGCACGCCCTCCTGCTCCTTGATGGCGCTGCTCTTGCCGCCCTGGAGGACTCCCGCTTCCGGCACGGGCCGCAGCTTCGTCTCCGCCGCGCAGCCCGCCATCAGCATCAACCCCAGGGCCCCCACTCCCAATGCTTCACGCATCGTATGCCTCCTCGTACTTCAAGGTAGGGCGTGCGGCGTTCAGGGGATGACATGCCTCGTGCTCCCACCCGGAGGGGGGGCCGGCGGCCGGGGACTCTACGGCTGGGGCGTCACCGGCTCGGCGGCGGTGGCGGGCCAGGAGGGCGCGTTGACGAAGTCCCAGTCCTGATGGCGCGCCCAGGTCTCGAAGGTCTGCCAGCCCACGCGCAGGTGGCTGTTGCGCAGCGTGAGGATGTCCGCGTGGTAGCCCACCCGGTCCAGCCACTCGAACATGGCCGCCAGGTCCTCGCTCTGCTGTTGGAGTTGAGCCAGGGGAATCTGTTCGAAGTGGATGCGGTGGCCGCTCACCATGGAGAGCAGCGCGGCGGCCTGCTGGCCCGTCACCTCGTCGGAGGCAACTTCGATGCGCTCGCCGATGAAGCGCTCCGGGTCTCCCAGCACGTGCATCGCGAAGCCGGCCAGGTCCTCCACCGCGACCATCTGGAGGCCGCGCGTCGCGGGCAGCCCCAGGGCCAGCTTCCCCTCCGCCAGCATGTCGCGCGTGGGCCGCTGGAGGAGGTTCTCCATGAAGAAGGTGGGGCCCAGGATGGTGAAGGGCATGTCGCGCCGCCGCAGGTACAGCTCCACGGCGTGCTTGCTGTCGAAGTGCGGGATGCCGGTGAGCTCCGACGCGCCCGCCACGGACGAGTACACGAAGTGCCGCACGCTGGCGCGCTTCGCCGCGTCCGCCAGGTTCTTGCCGTGCTGGACCTCCGCGTCCACGCCGCCCGCGCCGAAGGGCGTGGCCATGGCGTAGACGGCGTCCACGCCGCGCATGGCGCTCTCCAGCGAGACGGGGTCGTCGAAGTCGCCCTGGGCCAGGGTGACGCCGGGCCTGCGCAGGGCGCGGGCGGCCGGAGCGTCCGCGTCCCGCACCAGCGCCACCACGTGGTGCCCCCGGTCGGCGAGCTTGCGGAGGACGGCACCGCCCTGCTGGCCGGTGGCGCCAGTGACGAGCACGGTGATGGAGAAATCCACGGGCATGGCTTCAGACCTCCGGACGCGACGTGTCACGGAAAGCTGGAGACGCTCCCTTCCATTGGCGAGGCCTGGAAGCCGCAGTGTCTTCCCCCTAGCACAGGCTCCCGAGGCAGGCAGGCGACCGGAAGGGAGGGACAGGCGGCATGGCATCCTCCCGGCCCCATGAGCAAGCGTGACACGCCCCCGTCCTCCGAGCTGGTCTCCGCCGCACAGTCGCTCGACGCAGAGCTGCTGCGCTTCGAGGCGCTGTCGGAGCAGCTGAAGGAGGCGCCCCTGACATCGGAGAAGCACCTGGAGCGCGCGTCGAAGACGCTCAAGGACCTGGCGGACCTGGACGACGCGCTGCGGATGCGCGTGGGCGCGCTGGTGCAGGCCATCACCGGGGTGCGCAACCGGCAGCAGGCGCAGGCGGACGCGGTCAACGTGTGCGCGCAGGAGCTGCAGCAGCGCACGGAGGTGTTCAAGGAGCTGCTCACGCGCTACGGGGCGCTGGGGCAGAGCGCGGCGGACCTCAACGGGCGCATGCAGGAGTTCGCGGCGCTGCGCCAGCAGGCCACGCGCACGGTGGAGGAGGACGCGCGGCTCACGGAGGTCTTCACCGCGCTCCAGGCGCGCATGGCGGAGGTGGCGGACGACGCGGCCACGCTGACTCTCGCGGCGGAGGAGGCGAAGTTCACCGACATCGGCCGGCAGGCGGATTCGCTGCGACAGCAGCTGCTCTCCGCGCGCAACAAGCTGGGCCTGTTGCACCAGAGCCTGTCGAAGTGAGGGTGTTTCAGCTGAGGTAGGTGGGCTCGAAGTCGTCCGGGCTGTCGATGGGGCGGCGTCCGGAGAAGCCGGCCTTCAAGTCATGCCAGTGCGCCACGGCGTTCTCGCCGTAGCGCCAGCAGAGGTACACGGGCTCCTCGCCGCGCCGCGCGTGGAAGTCCACCAGGCCGTCCGCGCCCTTTATCTCCAGGCCCATCTCCTGGAGCGGGCCCAGCTCACCGCGGATGCGCTCCAGCAGCTCGTCGCGCTCCTCTCGGAAGGAGCGCACCTCGAGGGTGTCGGGCGGAGCCTCCGGGCCGTCCAGCACCTCCGCCAGCTTCTGCACGCGCTCCACCCAGGGGCGCACGCGCCCGAAGGTCTTCGTCAGCAACGGCACCAGCCGGCTGGCCTCTTCCACGCTGAAAAAGCGCATCGGGGGGACAGCATGCAGTGAGAGCCCTCCGCAGGCCACTCCCTTCGGGGTGGGGGCGGGAGGGTGTGTCACGGCGGCCGTGACATGTCTGAAACATGGCAGCGGGTGAGACGGGCGGTCACCCGCGCCGGAGCGATGACAGGTTTTCCAGGAGCCAGCGCCAGGCGGCTTCGCGCAAGGGGAAGGCGGCCTCGCGCGCGAGGAAGGCGGGGGTGTGTTCCGCGGCGCAGCGGCCAGCGTCGTCGTGGGCGTCGGGGCCGGCGTCGGTGGCGGCGAGGTCCGCGTGCAGCAGGGCGTGGAAGACGATGAAGTCCACGACGAAGGCGGGCACGGAGGGGCGGTCCAGCGCGGGGTGGACACGCACCTCGCGCAGGCGAGCGTCGTAGCCGCCCAGGTGGATGGTGCGGCGGGTGCGGCGGGCGGGGCGGCGGGCCCAGCCCACCTCCACGGCGTGCACGCGCCCGTCGAAGTAGGCCGCGTCCAGCCGGGCGTGGACGGCCTTGAGGTCGAAGCAGCGGCCGCGAGTGCGCAGCGGGGCTCCGGGCCTGCGCTCCCGGCGCACCTGGCCGTGGTGGGCGTGGCTGAAGGCCTCCAGCACCTCGCCGGCGGCGGTGTCGCCGGACACGTAGAGGGCCAGGGCGCGCACCACGGTGTCGGGTGCGTCCAGGAAGAGGTGGTGCAGGCGCAGGCGCACGCCTTCGGGGAGGCGGCGGTAGCTCACCAGGGTGGCGCGGTTGTCCGTGAGGCGCAGGTGCACGGGCTGGCCCAGCAGGGCGGACACGCGCCGGGCCAGGTCCGCGGCCCGGGGCAGCGCGTCCTCGCGCGAGGGCAGCCGCGAACGCTCCGGCTCACGCCCGGGCGCCGGGGCGTCGAACATCGCCAGTTGTCCGGGCGGCGGACGCATTGGGGGAAAGGTAAGCCCTGCCCCGGCCCGATGGCCAGGAGGATGCGTGGCGCCGTGTCCGGCGTCCTACGCGGGCCGCGGGCTGAGCGGCCTCGAGCGCGGTGCGCGTCCAGTGGCTGCGAGGCCTTCGGCGTGGATGCGGCGCCCCTGGTGCGAGATTCGAGCCCCATGCGGGGGCACCCCGTCCGCGCCGCGCCGCACGAACCTGTCCGACAGTCGGACTGGCCAGGGCGCGGAGCCCTTGGTGCGGGATGCGAGCCCCATGCGGGGGCACCCCGTCCGCGCCGCGCCGCACGAACCTGTCCGACAGTCGGACCGGCCTGGGCCGCGAGGTCGCGTTCGTCAGCGGCGGGCGTTCCACGGGGGACGGCCGTCACGCCTTCGGAAGCGCGGGGTACCGGTCCGCGAGCGAGGCGATGACGGCGAGCAGCTCCCCGGGCTCCACCGGCTTGGGCACGTGGCTCTGGAAGCCGGCGCGCAGCACGCGGGTGCGGTCCTCCGAGCGGGCATAGGCGGTGATGGCCACCGCCGGGGTGTGGCCGCCCTTCTCGGCGGACAGCGCGCGCACGCGCTCGATGAAGCCGTAGCCGTCCGTGACCGGCATGCCGATGTCGGAGACGAGCACGTCCGGATGCTCCGCCTGGAGCACCTGGAGTCCCTCCAGCGCGGAGCCCGCGGTCACCACCCGGGCGCCGCTGTCCTCCAGGAGCGTGCTCAGCAGCTCGCGCGCGTCCTCCTCGTCATCCACCACGAGCACCCGCACGCCGCCCAGCTCCGGCGGGGGCGAGGGCATCCGCTCCGCCACGGGAGGTTTCGGCGACGGCGGCATGGTGGGGTCGCGCCACTGCGTGACGGACAGGGGCAGCCGCACGGTGAAGGTGGCGCCCCGGCCCTCGCCGTCGCTGGCGGCGGAGACGGTGCCGCCGTGCATCTCCACGATGTGCCGAACGATGGCCAGCCCCAGTCCCAGCCCACCCGTCTTGCGCGTGCTGCCGCCGTCGGCCTGGCGGAAGCGCTCGAAGACGTGGGGGAGGAAGGCCTCGGAGATGCCCTGGCCGGTGTCCTCCACGGTGAGCTCCACGATGGAGTCGCGCCGCGCCACCACCAGCCGCACGTGGCCGCCCTTGGGCGTGAACTTCACCGCGTTGGACAGCAGGTTCCACACCACCTGCTGGAGCCGGTGCGGATCGCCCATGACGCTGCTGGTGGTGTCCACCGTGGCCCTTACCTCGATGCGGCGCGCGTCCGCCGCTGGCTGCACGGACTCGAGCGCCTGCTGCACCACCGCGGACAGGTCCACGGGCGACACGTCCAGTTTGAGCTTGCCGGACACGATGCGGCTGACGTCGAGCAGGTCCTCGATGAGCTGTCCCTGCGCGCGCGCGTTGCGCTCGATGGTCTCCAGCGCGCGCTCCTGGCGGGGGGCGGGCAGGGTGCCGGTGCGCAGGAGCTGCACCCAGCCGAGGATGGCCGTGAGGGGCGTGCGCAGCTCATGGCTGATGGTGGCGAGGAACTCGTCCTTGAGCTGGTTGGCCTCTTCGGCCTCGCGGCGCGCGGCGCTCTCGCGGGCGAGCAGGGCCTCGCGGTCCACCTCCGCCTGCTTGCGGTCGGAGATGTCGATGACGCTGCCGATGTAGCCCAGGAAGTGTCCGTCCGCGTCGAAGCGGGGCGAGCCGGTGTCCACGGCCCACCGGTAGTGTCCGTCCGTGCCGCGCAGGCGGTAGTCCAGGCGGAAGGGCTGGCGGGCGGCGTTGGACTCCGTGAAGGTCCGCTGCGTGCGCTCCAGGTCGTCGGGGTGGATGGCGTCGAACCAGCCGAAGCCCAGACCCGTGGCCTCGGTCTGGCCGGTGAAGGCGTACCAGCCCCGGTTCATGTACGTCGTGGCGCCTTGCACGTCCGTCACCCAGAGCATGACGGGGGCGTGGTCCGCCATGTTGCGGAAGCGGGCCTCGCTGTCGCGCACGACCTCCAGCAGTTGTTCGCGCTCCTGGGCCACGGTCTTCTGTTCGGTGATGTCGCGCGCGGCGGCGTAGATGAGGCCCAGCTCGGGCGCGGGGCGGGAGGCCCACGCGAGCCACCGGTAGCGGCCGTCGCGGGTGCGGAAGCGGTTCTGGAAGCGCAGGGTGGGGATGCCGTGGGCCAGCTTGCGCATCTCCTCCTGGGTGGACGCCCGGTCATCGGGGTGGATGAGGTCCATGAAGGGGTGCTGGTAGAGCTCCGCTTCGCTCCACCCGAGCACGCTGACGAAGTACGTGTTCACGCGCTTGAAGTACCCGTCCAGGCCCGCGACGCAGAACATGTCCGGGGACAGCTGGAAGAAGCGCTCGCGCTCCTCGACCTCGATGTGGCGACGCTCGGCGCTGTCGAACGCGAACGGGATGACGGCCTGGGCCAGCGCGTTGTCGATGCTGGCGCCAAGCACGCGCAGTTGATGCAGCGGCACGTCCACGTCGGCGCGCTCGGCGCGCGACAGGATGCAGTCGCGCAGGAGGGCGTATTCGCGCGTGACGAGGGACACGTCCGCGCCCAGGCGCAGGCGCTGCCGGCCGTGTGCTCCAGCGGCCTCGCTGTGGTGGAGCGGGGGGAGGCCGTCCGCGTCCTCCTCCGCGTCCACGAGCGCGGTGTGGAGCTCATCGAGCAGGGCGGGCAGGGCGTCAACGAGCTGCTCTTGTGACAGGCGCAGGGTGGTGAAGAGAGGCGACACCCGGGCGCACCAGTCCTCCAGGAGCGCCTCGCGTTCGGTGTTCAGCAGCCCGGCCAGGGACGCAGGGGACCGGCCCCTCGTGGGCATGGGCTCTTCGGATGAAGGGCCGTGCTCCTGTGGACCCGACGAAGACATGAATGTTCTTGAGGTGCGGCGGCCGGGCTCGCATGGGCAGGGGCGGGATGTTCGGCCCCTGCCTCCTTGCCTGGGCAGCGGTCAGGCGGCTTCAGCGCACGGTGACGATGCGGCCCTGCGCATCCACGCAATAGACCGCGCCTCCATCCAGGATCTCCGCATCCAGGCCGCAGCGCGACAGATCCGGAATGAAGGAGATGAAGAACAATCCCTCCTCGGAGCGGAGCACACGCGTCTCGTAGGTGTCGCGGCGTGACAGACACTCCGCGATGCGCGGATCGCGTGCATGGGTCTGGACCTTCCGACCCGGTGGAAGGAAGTCGTTCAGTGCCAGGCTCAGGGCCTCCAGCATGGGCCCTGAAAGATGGGTGGCATTGTCGAAGGACTCCGGGAAGTGAACCCGAGCCGCTTCTTCTTCAGGCGCACGAGGAGCCACAGGGAGCTTGTGGTAGCCGAGCAGGCCGCACCCACTCAGCCCAAGACCCAGGAGCCCGAGTCCGAGCGCGCGCAATCCACGCAGCGTCATGGCAGCCAGTCCTTTCCCTCGAAGGCCTTGAACGCGCCCCAGTCGCCAGCGGGAGATGTGGCGGTGGCACCCGCCGTCAGGGGCGGCGAGGAATCACCAGTGGGCTCCCTATGGGAACATCACGTTGTCGAGTGTGATCGTACGCGGCCCGTCTTCCTCCCACAGCTTCAGGGAGAAGGCTCCCTGGGCCGCCGTTGAAGCGTCGGCCTCCACCACGACGAGCCCGAACTCACCTGTCGGGATGGGCCGTTGCTGCCAGAGCCGAAGCACCTTCAACTCCGCCCCGGTCTTGCCTCGAAGCGTTGCCCCCTTCGCGACCCATGGAGGAGCGCCCGCCATCACCGTCAAATTGATCTCGACAGCAACCCCCGTCGCGGACCGATAACTCTTGACGGAGGTTGCCTTAAGCGCGTTTCCAGCCGCACGAGCGACAGCCTCGGTCACGAGTCGTCCGGTCACTCCATGCTCGTCCAGCGCGCCGGAGAAGACGAGACCTGCCAGCCCGCCCGGAGCATTCTGTTCGGCCACCAGTCGTACGACTTCGCCCTGGCAGCGCGTCAACCCCGCACGAACCTCCCGGATTTCTTGCTGGTACGTCTCGATTGTCCGCATGCCGCGATAGACCTCAATGAGAGGTTCCGCCGTCGCGGGATGCACTCGAAGAAGGAATGAGGCGCTTGCTGGCGCAGCCCCATCCCGGAAGCGCACGAACAGACGCAGCCTCTCTCCAGCAGTCAAACGTGCTGAAGGCACCAGCCGCAATGTGGCCTGCCCTGCATCCACGAGAGAAAAGCGGTCCCGGCTCTCCAGTTCGACTTCGCCGCGCTTCAAGTCGGAGTCGAAGAGGAACGTTGTCGAAAGCTGAGCGCTGATTGCGATTTCGTGGGTGGAGGAAGCGTCATCGGGAGCCAACTCGATCCGGCGCACGCCCGGCAAGGAAGCACCGGCTTCCGATGGGTCGGCCGACGCTCCACTCGCGAGCAGGAGTCCAAGGAGCACGGCGAAAGAAGAAGAAGACACTCGGCGATGGCTCCCGGGGAATCCCGCTACTCGAACTCGCTCACCGCTCTCACTTGAGCGCTCGTGAAGATACGGGCACTGGAGGGTGAGTCGTCTCCAGGCTTTCGGGCCATGCCTCGGACACTGTCCTCCGCGAGGACCTCCATGCACACGGGAAAACTGTCGCCCTTCGGCGTCGTTGCCCAGGTCAGGCGCCCATACACGCGATCCCTCACGATGAGCCGGCCAGACAGCACCGTGTTGCTCGGCATGTCCTTCCAAGGGCCAGCCAGGATCAATTCCGTCGGCCCCTCCCGCACGGAGATGACCTTCGGATCGTCGATGATGAAGACCGCGTAGGCTTTGCGGCCCAGGGGAATGTTCAGCTTCTCCATGGCCTTCACTGCCCCCACCGGACACGGCTCTGGCGGCGGAGGCGGACGTACCTGCGACCCGGGGCACGCGAGCGCCGCACAAGCCGCCGCCGTGCTCGCCGCGCGGGTCATGACACTCATGCCCTTCTTCGCGGGCTTCGAGGGGAGCTGAGGGGGCAGGGTGTCTTCCGGTCGCGTCGTCACGGTGGCTGAGTCCTCCTGGAGCGTCGCGGGGAGAGCGACGGCCGCGGCGGTGGCCTCCGGCCCGGTTGGAGCAGCGGCGCGGCCAGCTTGAGGCGACTTGCCAGGGGGCGCTACTTCCTGACGGGTGTGGGCCAGCCTCGCGATGCGTGACGTCCCAAGTCCCCACGCCGCCCCTGCCAGGACGAGCACCAGGACGAGCGCCATCCAGGCACGGAAGGCTCCGCGCTTCACAGGCGCAACATGTACGGTCGTCGCGGGATGCGGCGACACGTTCGCCGCGGCATTCGCGTCCCCAACTGGCGCCACTTTCAGGGGAAGGCGTTGGCCCCGGCGCGGACGGTGCCGGGGTTCGTTCCGCCACTGCTCGAAGCTGTCGAGGTCCTCCCCCTCCGTCGTCGCGGAGTCCTCGGCATAGGCGTCGCAGAGCGGCACGTCCCACGCCGCGTCCGCGCCACGCAGCGCCTCCTCCAGGGACTCGCAAAGCTGCCGGGCGCTCGGCGTGCGCGCCTCGGGCGTCTTCTCCAAGAGCCGCAGGCACACGTCGCCCAGCGCCCGGGGCACGCGCTCATTCTCCTTGTGCGGCGGCATGGGCGCGCTCCCGAGAATCGCCTCCGTCAAGCTGGCGGCATCCTCGCCATCGAAGGGGAAGCGCGCCGTCAGCAGCCGGTAGAAGACGAGGCCCAGCGCCCACAAGTCGTCCGCCGGGCCCGCCGTGTACCGGGCGTCCGGCGCCTCGCGATGGGCCCTGAGGAAGCGCCATGCCTCCGGCGCGCGGTAGTCCACCGTCCCGGGCGGGAGGATGTCCGCGGTCAAGTCACGCGCGCCCGCGTAGTCGCCAATGCCGAAGTCCACCAGCTTGGCCACGCCATCCGAGGCGCGCACCATGATGTTGGCCTCCTTCACGTCCCGGTGCACCACCCCGTCCGCATGGGCGGCGGCGAGCGCCCGCGCCACGCCCAACAGCACGCGCGCCGCCTGTCGCGCCGTGGGATTCTCCGCGTCAGCCCATTCGTCCAGTTGGCGCCCGTCGACGTACTCCATGACGATGACGGCGAACTGAGGCTGGGCCACCGGCCAGTAGCCGTGGCCCAGGATTCTCACCACGTTGGGGTGCCGCAGCCGGGTGAGGATGGAGACTTCGCGCTCCGCCCGCTCGCCCACGCGCGGCAGGTGCAGCAGCTTCAGGGCGAAGCGCTGGCCCTCGCAGCGCGCGAGGTACACCGTCCCGAAGCCTCCCTGCCCCAGCTGGTGCTCCACCGTGTAGCCCAGCAACTGGGCCCCCGGATTCAGCACGGCGGGAGGCGGCCCCCGAATCATGGCTGCCCTCTTTCGGACTTCCAGCCTTCTCGCATGCGGCGGCCTCCCGGCGGGGCGCGCACCCTACCCAAGGCATGAGAAGCCCGGGAGGCCCAACGCCTTGGGACGCATCCAGCTGGGGACTCGTGGAGTCCACTCAAGCGCTTCCAACCTCCAACATTCATCCCTGCGCGCCCTGGGCTACGCTGAGCCCCGCCATGAATGAAGAACTCGGCATCACCATCGGCACGGAGGCTCGCGCGGCCCGCCAGCACCTGGGCCTGACTCAGGCCGAAGTCGCGGAGCGCATTGGACTGGTACACCCCGTCTACAACCGTCTGGAGCGCGGGAAGATGCTTCCCAGCGTCCCCTCCCTCTACCGCCTCTGCCGGGAGCTGCGCGTCTCCCCTGAGAAACTCCTGGGCCTCACCGCGACAGGTGACGTGCGCAAGGGCCACAAGCCCCAGCCCAAGGAAGAGGACGCCCCGGAGCTGCGGCGCCTTCTCCACCTCGCGCGCAAGTTGGACGCAGAGAAGCTGGACGCCCTTCTTCACGTCGCTTCGGCGCTGGCACGCTGACGGATTACTCCCGCTTCACGCCCTCCAGTTCATGGGGCTCCAGCCCTTCGCGGAAGAGGCCACTCTCGCCAAACTCCACCGCGTCGCGAAGGCCGCTGCCCTCCGCCAGTACCCGGGCCCACTCCACCGCGGCCTCCTGGCGGCCATAGCCCGGGTGCCGCCTTGCCAGGGCGATTCGCATGGCATCCCGCATGTCCGCCGCCGTGGCGAACCGCTCCTCGGGGTTGGCGCGCAGCGCGACATGCAGCATCGCCTTCACGTCCGGGGAGAGTGAGCCCACGGCCTCCTCGACGTCCTTCGGACCGAAGCTCGCCAGCAGCACCTGCATCTGTGTCAGCGGCAGGGAGGGAAGGATTTCCGAATAGAGGTAGGCCAGGCGCCTGGGCGGGCGTGGCACGTCCTCCACGTCGAAGAGGTGCTTGCCGGTGAAGAGCTCCACCAGCAGCACGCCCAGGCTGAAGACGTCGGAGCGCGGCGAAAGCGGCTGCCGCCCCAGGTATTCCGGCGAAGCGTAGGCCACATCTCCACGCACGAGGTTTGCGGGTGACTCCTCGCGTCCCACCACCAGCGAGTACGCCGCGCCGAAGTTCGTCAGCTTCACCTCGCCCTGTGTCCCCACGTAGACGTGGCGGGGGTTGACGTCGCGGTGGATGACGCCCAGCGACTGGCCGTCCGTGTCCGTCAGGGTGTGCGCGTGGTGCAGCGCCTCCGCGATCTCCGCGCCGACATAGAGGGCGAAGGACTCGGAGACGCGTCGTCCGCGCGCTACGCCCGCGCTCACCAGCGTCTCCAGCGAGGGGCCGTCCACGGACTCCATGACGACATGCAGCGCGCCCTGGTGCACCTTGCGGTGGAAGACCTGGGCGATGGCTGGGTGGCGCACGCGGAACGCCAGTTGAAGCTCCTCTCCCAAGCGCGTGCGCTGAATGTACGTGGAGGGGTTCGCCAGCTTCCGGACGAAGCAGAAGCCGGGCAACTCGTTCCCTCTCGCTGGGAAGCGTTGCGCCAGCATCAGCACCTCGCCCGTCTGCATCCGCACCAACTCGCGGACGGCTTCGTAGCGGATGCCGTCGATGGTGAAGAGGTGCTGGGGCCTGTCCGGCGTCGGCGGAAGTTGCCTGCGACGCGGCGAGGCTTCCGTGCGCGCCAGGTCGTTGGTCGTCGTGTCGGGCATGGCTCCTCGGGAGGCGGAAGAAAAGCGCGGCGCCTCCCAGGAACTTGAGTGGATTTGACTTTTAAAGTCCATGATTTTGAACTTTAAAGGTCAATAACTGTGTCTGGGTGAGGTTGGGAGTGCGGCCCGTCAAAGTCCCAGATACATGAGCAGCGCACCCAGGTCCGCGTCGGACAGGGCCTCCGTGCTGTAGAGCGGCATGTTGCCTCCCACGCCGAAGAACGGACCGTGCCGCACCTTCTCGATGACCACCTGCGCGTGCGGGATGCCCGGGAAGAGCCGGTCGTATTCGCGAGTCACCTCCGGCAGCACCGACGCCAGCTCCGTCAGCCGTCCATCTCCCGTGTGCGTCGCGCCGTGGCAGTTCTGGCACGCCGCCCGGTACACCGCTTCGCCTCGCGTGGCGTCGCCCCGGGGCACGTCCTGGATGTCCTTCACCACCGTGAACGGCAGCGCGGGCGCCTGCGCGTCCGGGCTGATCCGCGACAGGTACTCATACAGCGCGCGGGAGCGCGGCTCCTCCGCCCCCAGCTTCGTCACGCCGCGCATGAAGTTCACGTAGCAGAAGTTCACCGCGTCCAGCAGCTGCGTCTCGCCGCCGCCCCACCAGCTCGGCCGCGCCGCCACGTTGTACAGCGTGTGCCCTGAGTCGATGCGCCCCGCCGGCGCCTCCGCCGTCGTCACGTGGCACGTCGCGCACGAGAACTTGTTGTACTCGCTCGACGACAGCCGCGCGTCCTGGAACAGCGCCTCTCCGTAGTCCGCCGCGGCCTGGGGCCCCTCTTCGCCCCCACACCCGGCCAGCACCCCCGCGAGCACCGCCGCCACACCCGCGCGCAGGCCCCTCACGGCTGCCCCCGCAACAGGCTCACCGAGTCCGGGAAGATGCCCATCCGCACCGTGGACAGCACCGTGCCCTCCGTCAGGTCCACGACGTGCAACGTGCCCGGGCCGATGTGGTCCCCTTCGCAGACCGCCAATCCGTGGCGCTCGTCCGGCGTCAGCATGAACTGATGCACGTTGAGACATCCCGCCTGTGACAACTGCACCGTGCGCTGCACCGTGGACGTCGCCGCGTCGATGACCGCCACCGCGTCCTCCTGCTGATAGGGCATGTACAGCGTGCGCCCGTCCCGCGTGAACGCGCCGAACATGGGCGAGCCGCGCAGGTACACCGTGCGCTCCGGGTTCATCGCGCGCGTCCCGGGCTCCAGCACCTGCACCTGCTTGCTCGCGAGCGAGCTGACCCACACGTCCCCCGTCGTGGGCGACACCGTGAGCGCGTACGGCTGATGGCGCGGACTCACCGCGGTGCCCGAGCCCGCCGCCACCTTCACGCGCGTCACCGGCATGCCCGCCGCCGCCAGGTCCACCACCGCGACCTCGTCCGACCAGCACGCCACGTACGCCGTGCGCTCATCCGCGGACAGGCGCACCGCGTGCGGCGCGGGGCAGACCTTCACCCGCTCCTTCACCGTCATCGTCTCCGCGTCGAGGATGACCAGGCGCGAGACCATGTCCTCCTCCGGCCCGCCCTTCCGCGCCACGTCCGCGATGCGCAACAGGTCGAAGTGCGTCTGGTACAGCGTGCGCCCGTCCGCGCTGACGATGACGTCCCCCGGGTTGCGGTCCACGCGCGTGGACGCCACCAACCGGTTGTCCTTCGCGCTCAGCTTCAGGCAGTAGCCGTCCGCCGTCCCCGTCCCATGCGCGCCATGCGGACCCGAGCCGCCTCCGGGCACGTAGTTGGAGATGCCCACGTAGTAGTAGTCGCCCGCAGGCGACACCGCCGTGTGGTGCGGTCCCTCCAGCTCCACCGGGTTGAGCCCCACCGGCACGCGCGCCAGCTCGCCCCAGCCCGGCGTCCCCAGCCCGTCCATGTCCAGCAGGCTCACGGAGTCATCCAGGCTGTTCGTCACCAGCAGCCGCCCGGAAGCTCCCGGAGGCGGCACCGTCGAGCCGCCCCGCGTCCACGGGTTTGGATCCGCGTACGTCAGCTCGGGCACGTCCTTGCCCGGCTCCGGCGGTTCGGCCTCCGTGCAAGCGCCCAGTGCCAGAACGCAAAGCCAGGCGGCGCGCCTCACCTGGCCATTCCCATGGTGAAGGGCACCGGAGTCCCCAGCGTGTACGGCCCCTCAGTGATGCGGTTCTGCACCAGGTACGCGCTCACCACCTGCACCGACAGCGCCTTGCCCGCCGAGTCCTTCACCGTCTGCCAGGAGCCGTCATCCAGTTGCCACTGCAACTCCGACGTCAACACCTGGACGATGGGGCACTCGCGCCCGGCGACGTGGACCTTCACCCAGTAGAGGTCGCCCGTGTACGGCGGCAGGTGGGCTTCGGCGGTGGGCAGCACCAGGTTCCCCAGCCACGCGAGCACCGAGCGCTTCGACTCGCGAGGACGGGCCTCCAGCAGGGGGGACGTGCGGCCCGGGCGTTCCAGCGACGCGCGCAGCGGAGACGTCCACTGCCACAGCGGCGCGGATTGGTCCGTCCAGTACTCCTGCTGGGACTCGGGCGACGTGAGCGTCACCGCGCGCGAACTGTCCTGGGGCTGGTTCCTCGCATCCACCAGCGTGCGCCACGCCTCGTCCGTGGCGCCGCCCGCGTAGAGCGGTTCCTCGCACTCGGTGGCCTGGGGCTCGGTGTCGTCGCCGTTGCACGCGCTCAGGGCGAGCAGCGCGACAGCAGCGGTACTCCAGGGCAGGGACGTCTTCAGCTTCATGGTCATGGGGCCTCGCGCCGACGGCCGCGGCGCGTCAAGGGAAGCAAGGGAAGCAGGAACAGCGGAAGCAACATGCCCGCGGGCGCGGCGGCACAACCGGAGGACGGCTTCGGCTTCGGGTCGGCGGGCGTGCCCGCGTCCTCCACCGGCTGCACTCCCGCATCCAGCACGCCGGCGTCCGGAACGCCATCCGGGTAGAGCGGCGCGCCAATCGTCTCCGCGAGCTGGGGCCAGCGCGACGGACACAGCTCGCGCACGGGCGTTCCCGCCGGGCACTGATGGCTGCCTTGGATCTGCTCCAGGCTGAAGAGGGGCTCCCACGTGGTGCCGTCGTCGCTGCTGCGCGCCAGCGACCAGTCATGGAGCCACGGCGAGCCGCAGCCGTAGATGACGTCTCCCACGCGCGTCACGCACGCGTTGCCGGTGGGCAGCACCAGCTTGGAGAAGGCCCCGCCCTCCTGGCTGCGGAAAAAGGAGCTGTACGTGGACACCCACGCGGTGCCGCCGTCGGCGGAGACGTCCATGTTGATGAACACGTCGTCGATGCCGGCGCCCGTGCGCGCGGTGAAGGTGCGCCCGCCGTCCGTGCTGTGCAGGATGTGCGTATAGCCCTGCGCGGACACGCGCGCCCAGACGCGGTGCGGCTCCACCGGGTCCGTCGCCGTCACCACGAAGTCGAACGGGCGCACCAGGTCCGGGAAGGCCTGCGGCAATTCCTCCCACGTCTCGCCCGCGTCGTCGCTGCGGAACAGATACATGCGCGCCGTGTCCGACGCGGACACGTAGAGCGTGCGCGGGTCCGCGGTGGACACGCGCACGGCGGAGAAGAGGACCCCCGCGCGCTGGAGCCCCAACGGCCGCCACGTCTCCCCGCCGTCCTCCGAGCGGAACACCCCGTTGGTCGCCGACGTGGAGCGGCCCGTGGCCACGTACAGCACCGCGTCATCCGAGGGGTGCGCCGCGAGCCCCGTCACCCAGGTGTCCTTGAACGCCGGGTGCGACGACCACGAACACGCGCCGTCCTTCGAGGACAGCAGCGCGTTGCCGGTGGCCGCCAGGATTTGCCCTGTCTCGCGCCAGACGAAGGACTCCGGGCGCCAGCCGCCATACCCCATGGCATCCGGACACACCCAGCGCCACGTCCGCCCACTGTCGCGCGAGATGACCGCGCCAAACGTGGCCCCCACGAAGAAGTCCTCGGAGTGGCCTCGCCGCAGCGTGACGTTGGCCGTCTCCGGCAGGCCCGCGTGCGCCCACGCGGCGCCCGAGCTCACCGAGCCCAGGAG
>NZ_RAWR01000239.1:0-15799 GCF_003986945.1 Corallococcus sp. AB018
GGAAGAGGGGGCCCTGGCTGGCGCGGAAGCGGTTGAGCACGGAGCGGCTGACGCAGTGGCCCGCGCTCAACAGCCGCAGCGCCAGGTCCGTCTGCAGCGCATGCGCCAGTTGCGTGCCCTGGTGCACGCCGACGAGGCTGGCGTACACCCAGAGCGCCAGCAACTCGCGCGGCGCATACCCCTTCTGTCCCAACGCCGAGTACCCCGCCTCCACCCGCCCCAGCTCAAAGCGCTTCACCACCTCTCGCACCTTCCGGGCCAGGTGCTCCCGCGGCACCAGTCGCTCAGCGGCGGCAAGCACCTCGCGCTCCGCTCCCTTGAAGCGCGGAGTCGGGTCCTTCGCGACGCGGCGCCTGCCCCGCTGCTCGGCAGAGGCGCAGGAGGCTCCTTCTTCTGAAGTCATCTCTCTTCTACGGGACCCAGCGGATTGCTTATTCCGCGCAACCCTCCAGTCGGACAGGTTCGCGGTGCCCGATGCCCCGGGGCGCGCTGGCCCGGCGGGCGATGAAAAGCTGTCCGACTGTCGGACAAGTTCGCGGTCCTCGCGGCACGGGCGCGCGCTGGCCCGGCGGGCGATGAAAAGCTGTCCGACTGTCGGACAAGTTCGCTGCGCCTGGAGCCCAAGGTCGCGCCGGCCCGGCGAACGATGAAAACCTGTCCGACAGTCGGACAAGTTCGCTGTGCCCGCGGCCCGGGGGCGCGCTGGCCCGGAGCGTGACGCGGTCGGTCAGCCCGGCGTTCCGGACCGTGAACCTTACGGCGCGGTGCGTAAACCGGTCGCTGTGTCGTCGCGGTGGATGACGCCTTCCTTCATCACGAAGAAGACCTTCTGCGTCACTCGGATGTCCTGGAGCGGATTGCCCGGCACGGCGACCACGTCCGCCAGCTTCCCCGGCTCCAACGTCCCCAGCTTGTCCGACACCCCGAGCAGCTCCGCCGTGTTCACCGTCGCGGTGCGCAGGGCCTCCGCGGGCGTCAGGCCGGCCTGCACCAGCAGCGCGAACTCCTCCGCGTTGCGCCCGTGGGCGAACACGCCCGCGTCCGTACCGAAGGCGATGCGCACGCCCGAGGAGATCGCCTTGCGCAGCACATGCTCCCTCCGCCGGTCCACCGCGCGCAGCTTGGCGACCGTGTCCGGCGGGAGCTTGCCCTGATCCGCCAGCTCCTTGATTCCGAAGAACGCAAAGGCCGTGGGCACGTACCAGGTGCCCTTCTGCTTCATCAGCGCCACGCCTTCATCGTCCATCAGCGTGCCGTGCTCGATGGAATCCACGCCCGCGCGGATGGCCCGCTTCGCTCCTTCCGCGCCGTGCGCGTGCGCGGCCACCTTGCGCCGGTGCGCGTGCGCTTCGTCCACCACCGCGTCCAGCTCCGCCTGGGTGAACTGCGGTGCGTCCGGATCCGCGTTGAGGCTCATCACGCCTCCCGTGGCGCAGACCTTGATGACGTCCGCGCCGTACTTCACGTTCTCGCGCACCTTGGCGCGCAGCGCGTCCGGCCCATCCGCCACGCCGCGGCTGGCGTCCTGGGCCAGCAGTCCCTTGCGGAACGAATTGCCGTAGTCACAGTGCCCGCCCGTGGAGCTCAGGCTGGACGTCGCCGCGAGGATGCGCGGCCCCACCACGATGCCGCGCGCGGTGGCGTTGCGCAGGCCCACGTCGATGAAGTCCTCCGCGCCCAGGTTTCGCACGGTGGTGAAGCCGGCCATCAGCGTCGCTCGGGCCCACGGCAGCGTGTCCAGCGTCTGCTCAGGGATGGTGCGCTGGAACCCGTCGATGAGGTCCTTTCTCCAGTCCGGACCGGGCTCGACCGTCATGTGCGTGTGCGCGTCCATGAAGCCCGGCAACAACGTGGCGTCGCCCAGGTCCACGATGCTCGCGCCCTCCGGCACGGGCGTCTTCGGGCCCACGCCCACCACCCTTCCCTCCGACACCACCACCACGCCCGGGGTGATCATCTTCCCCGCCTTCGCATCGAACAGGCGGGCGGCCTTCAGCACCTGGACCCGAGCGGGTTCAGCGGCGGATGCGGAGGACAGCGACCACAGGAGGGAGCCGAAGAGCAGAGCACGTCGCAAGGTCCCGCCATGCTACCGCGTTGCCGCGTTGCCTCAGCCCGCGTGCATCCGATCGAACTCCACGGCGCAGTGCGCTGAGAACACCTTCACCTCGTGCCCGTGTGCGCGCACCAGCCCTCGCAGGCGCTCCTGGTTCTGGAGCCGCACGGCGTTGTCCTCGGAGTACAGCCGTTGGAACAGCGCCAGGCCCCACGGGCTTCGCGGCGCCACCGGATCCACCTCGTGGTGGCTGAAGTACGCGTCCCCCGCGTGCAGCACCCAGCCTCCGGGCCCCTTCACCGCGACGCCGCAGTGGCCCGCGGTGTGGCCCGTCAGCGGCACCAGCAGGACCTCGGCGTCCAGGCCTGGAATCAGCCGCACCGCCTCGAAGCCGAACCAGCGCTCACCCTCCACCGCGTACCGGCTCCACTTCGGTCCATGGGCCCACTGCACCGGCTTGTAGCCGTGCCTCGCGCCCGCCACAGGGGGCACCACCGCCGCGGCGTGCTCGTCTCCGAAGATGTGGACCTGGGCGTCCGGGAAGTCCGACAGGCCGCCGACGTGATCCAGGTCCATATGCGTGGGCACGATGTGCCGGACGTCCTCGCGCCGGAAGCCCAGCCGCTCCACCTGGGCCAGCGCCGTCTCCGCCGGGTCCAACCGGGGCGTGTTCCGTCTCACGAAGCGCTGTCCCAGACGCCCCTGCGCGTCCTGCACGTCCCGGGTCCCCAGGCCCGTGTCCACGAGCACGAGCCCCCGGGACGTCTCCAGCAGCAGGCAGTGGCAGACCATCCGGGCCCGCTCGAACAGGCCGCCCGAGCCCGTGACGAACCGGGCACTGGCGGGACACAGGGTTCCACAGTTGAGGTGGTGGATTCGCATGCCCGGCAAGGTACGGACCGGGCCCGCCGCCCGATTGGAGGAATCGGCCATCCTGCCCGGGGCCCGGGTTGAAGCGAGGGTCCGTCCGTCCCATGCTTCCTCCCGCATGGCCACCCTGGCAGACAACGCGCTGGCCCCCCGGGCCGACCTGTCCCGCTTCGTCCAGCGCGTGCGCGTGCTCTGGCGTGGTCCCTCCCACGGCGACTACGTCCGCGTGCCGGACGGTACCGTCGAGCTGGTGATCCGCGTCACCTCCACCACCTGTGACGTTCACGCTCTGGGCCCCCGGGAACACGTGGTGCGCAAGGCGCCGTCGGAGGTTCCGCCCGACACGCTGGGCATCCAGTTCAAGCCCGGCGGCGCGTACCCGTTCTTCGGCCTGCCCATGTCGGAGCTGGCCCACCGGTCACTCTCCATCGACACGCTCTGGGGCAAGGCGGACGGCGCCCGGCTCCGCGAAGCGCTCGCGGAAGCTCCCTCCCCCCAGGCCCGCCTGCGTACGCTCGAGGCCGCGCTCGTGGCTCGGCTCCACCGGGACGACGTCTACGAACCGGTCGCCGCATACCTCGTGCGGCGAGGCATCCGCCTGCTCACCGACGCCGGGGAACTCCCTCGCGTCGCGGATCTGGCCCGCACATTGGGCGTGAGCGAACGGCACCTGCGGCGCGCCTTCGACGACGTGCTCGGCATGGGACCCAAGTCCTACGCCCGGATCGTGCGCTTCCAGCGCGCGCTCCAGGCCTCCACCGCCCAGGGGGCACGGCCGGACTGGGGAAGCATCGCCGCCGGTGCGGGCTACTACGATCAGGCCCACCTCATCGCGGACTTCCGGGCCGTCCTGGGCACCACGCCGGGCGCGTGGGTGCGCGCACGGGCCGCCTGAGCGGGGCCGGACGCGCTGCGTCGGGACCCGGCGGGTGGGGAAAGCGCCTGCCCGGTGAGCCTCCCAGGGAATCGTTTGGGCGCTCGGACGTTCTGCGGTGGGCGTGGGCGCTTTCCCAGCTTGACCGACGCTGGGCCATCCCTCACAAACGCCCCGTCCCCGCGGAGCTCTGTCCCGCGGCCCGAAAGGATCCCATTCAATGAAGCGATTGGTCGTCATCGCCGCCCTCGTGGGTGCCGCTCCGGCGCTCGCCGATGAAGGCATGTGGACGTACAACAACTTCCCCGCCGCCAAGGTGAAGGAGAAGTACGGCTTCCAGCCGGATCAGCAGTGGATGGACAAGCTCCGCCTGGGCGCGGTGCGTCTGGCCGGCGGCTGTTCCGCCAGCTTCGTGTCGCCGGACGGCCTGGTGATGACCAATCACCACTGCGCGCGCGGCTGCATCGAGCAGCTGTCCACCGCGAAGCAGGACTACCTGGCCAACGGCTTCTACGCGAAGGCGCAGGCCGAGGAGAAGCAGTGCCCGGCGATGGAGGTGAACCAGCTCGTCGAGATCACCGACGTCACCGAGCAGCTCAACAAGGCCACCGCGTCGCTGACCGGCAAGCAGTACTCGGACACGCTGAAGGCCGAGATGTCCAAGGTGGAGAAGGCCTGCTCCAACGGCGACGACAAGGTGCGCTGCGACCTGGTCACGCTGTACCAGGGCGGCAAGTACAACCTGTACAAGTACCGCCGCTTCCAGGACGTGCGCCTGGTGTTCGCCCCGGAGCACGCCATCGCCTTCTTCGGCGGTGACCCGGACAACTTCGAGTTCCCCCGCTACGACCTGGACGTGACGTTCGTGCGCGTCTATCAGGACAAGCAGCCGGTGAAGACGCCGGACTACTTCAAGTGGTCCGAGGGCGGCGCGAAGGAGAACGATCTCACGTTCGTGGCCGGCAACCCGGGCCGCACCTCGCGCGCGCTGACCATCGCGGAGCTGGAGTACACCCGCGACGTGTCCCTGCCCAAGACGCTCATGTACCTCTCCGAGCTGCGCGGCATGCTCACCGAGTTCCAGAAGCGCGGCCCCGAGCAGAAGCGCATCTCCAGCAACCTCCTGTTCGGCGTGGAGAACGGCCTGAAGGCGTCCAAGGGCCGCCACGAGGCGCTGCTCGACAAGAAGTTCTTCGCCTCCAAGGTCGCCGCGGAGCAGGAGCTGCGCAAGAAGGTCGACGCGAACCCCGAGCTGAAGAAGAAGTACGCCGCCGCCTGGGACGAGATCGCCAAGGCGGAGGCCCAGCTGATCACCCTCCGCAAGGACCTGAACTTCCTCGAGCAGGGCAATGGGCTGTCCTCCGGCCTGTTCCACACCGCCCGGGCGCTGGTGCGCGCCGGCGACGAGCTGCCCAAGGACAACGGCCAGCGGCTGCGCGAGTTCAACGACGCCAACCTGACCGCGCTCAAGGCGCAGCTCTTCAGCCCCGCGCCCATCTACCCGGAGCTGGAGATCGCCCGCCTGACGTTCGGCCTCACCAAGATGCGTGAGGAGCTGGGCGCCAAGCACCCGTTCGTGAAGAAGGTGCTGGGCAAGGAGTCCCCGGAGCAACTCGCCACCCGCGTGGTGAAGGGCACGACGCTGAAGGACCCGAAGGCCCGCAAGGCGCTCTGGGACGGCGGCAAGAAGGCCGTGGACGCGTCCAAGGACCCGATGGTCCAGCTGGCCCTGCTGGCGGATCCGGACGCCCGCGCCATCCGCAAGAAGTTCGAGGACGACGTCGAGTCCATCATCAAGAAGAACAGCGAGCTCGTCGCCAAGGCGAAGTTCGACATCTACGGCACCAGCCAGTACCCGGACGCGACCTTCTCTCCGCGCGTGTCCTTCGGCTCGGTGAAGGGCTACACGGATGAGGGCCAGCAGGTCGCCCCCATCACCCAGATGTCCGGCACCTTCGAGCACGCCACGGGCCAGGAGCCGTACGCGCTGCCCAAGTCGTGGGTGAAGTCGGAGAAGGTCATCACCGGCACCACGCCGATGAACTTCGTCAGCACCAACGACATCATCGGCGGCAACTCCGGCTCGCCCGTGCTGAACAAGAACCAGGAGGTCGTCGGCCTGGTGTTCGACGGCAACATCCAGTCGCTGGGCGGCGAGTACGGCTTCGACGAGTCCGTGAACCGCACGGTGGCCGTGCACTCGGAGGCCATCATCGAGGCGCTCCAGAAGATCTACGGCGCCAACCGCGTCCTGGAAGAGCTGCGCCCCGGCAGCACCAAGGTCGCGCCGGTGAAGGCGAACCCGGCGGGGTAGTCTTCCCACTGGCTTCCTGAAGCACCCCAGAGGCTGCCCGGTTCGCTCCGGGCAGCCTCTTCGTTCATCCCCATTCCAGGAACTCCATGCGCCTCCGCCCTGCCCTCTTCGCCGCCGCCCTCGCGCTGCCGGCCTGCGCCGCGAGGCAGCCCGTGGAGCCGGCGCCCGCCACGGTCCAGGACGTGGTCTCCACGGTGGACGTGGACCACTTCTGGGAGGCCTACGACGCCGTGCGGGCCACGACGGATCCATCCGAGCAACTGGCCCGGTTCCAGGCGCTCTACGTCGACCGGGGCACGCCGGGGCTGCACAGCTTCATGCGCGCCAGGCGCTACACGGCGCAGGGCTACGTGGACGCCATCCGCGACTACCCCCGGTTCTGGGAGTCGGTCCGTCCCCTGACGTCGCGCGCCCGGGACGCCGTGGCCCACGTGGCCCCCACGCTGGAGCGCTTCCGGGCCCTCTACCCCCGGCTGGGGAGCGCGGAGGTGTACTTCACCGTGGGCGCCCTCAACTCCAGCGGCACCGCGCTGGACGGCCGGGTGCTCCTGGGCGCGGAGCTGGCCACCGGCGACGCGCGGGTGGACGTGTCCGAGCTGCCGCCGAAGCTGCGCGCGGGCCTGGGCGCCTACTTCCAGAGCCGCCCGCATGAAGGCCTGGACCTGCTCATCGCCCACGAGGCCGTGCACACGCGCCAGAAGGCCCCAGCGGACGTGCTGGTGGACTGGATCGTCTACGAGGGCGTGGCGGACTTCGTGGCCGAGCAGGTCACCGGCCGGCTGCCCGCGCTGGCCTACGTCACCTATGGCCCCCAGCACGACGCGGAGCTGCGCGAACGGTTCCGCGAGGCCCAGGACTCGACGCGCTTCTCCCCGTGGCTCTGGTCGGGCCCGGACAACGCGGACGGCGTGGCGGACCTGGGCTACTACGTGGGCTATGCGATTGCCCGCGCGTACCATGCGAAGGCCCCGGACAAGCAGGCGGCGCTCCAGCGGATGATCGAGCTGGACTACGCGGACACCGCCGCGGTGAAGACCTTTGTCAGGGAGAGCGGCTACCTGGAGTGAAGTCACGGCGCCCCGGCACTTCCCCCGGGGACAGGAGACAGATGGACGCGCGCGCCGAGCAGTTCATGCGGGACGGGTACCTTCGCATCGACGGGGCCTTCCCCCGGGAGGTCGCGGACGAAGCCCGGGCCCTCCTCTGGCGGGACACGGGGTGTGACCCGGACCAACCCGCCACCTGGACCCGCCCCGTCATCCGCCTGGGCATGTACACCCAGAAGCCCTTCGTGGACGCGGCGAACACGCCCGTGCTGCACGCGGCGTACGACGAGCTCGTCGGTGCCGGGCGGTGGCTGCCGCTCGGGGCGATGGGCACGTTCCCCGTGCGCTTCCCCTCTCCGGAGGATCCGGGCGACGCGGGGTGGCACATCGACGTGGGGTTCGACTTCGACAAGCCGGACTTCATGGAGTGGCGCGCCAACGTCGCCTCCAAGGGCCGCGCGCTGCTGATGCTCTTCCTCTTCTCCGACGTGGGCGAGGACGACGCGCCCACCCGCATCCGCGTGGGCTCGCACCAGGACATCGCCCGGCTGCTGGGCCCCGCGGGCGAAGCGGGCCTCACGCTCCGTCAGCTCGCGGCCAACGGCTTCGCGGAGTCCGCCCACCGGCAGGAAGTTCTGGCCACGGGCACGGCGGGCACGGTGTACCTGTGCCACCCCTTCCTCGTGCACTCGGCCCAACCCCACAAAGGAACGCGGCCGCGCTTCATGGCGCAGCCGCCACTGCTGCCCCGGGAGCCCCTGAGCCTGGCCCGGCTCCCGGAGGACACGTCGCCGGTGGAGGAAGCCATCCGGCGCGCTGTCACCTGAGTCCTACCGCCTCACTCCCACTCGATGGTGGCGGGCGGCTTGGAGGAGATGTCGTAGACGACGCGGTTGATGCCGCGCACCTCGTTGGTGATGCGCGAGGAGATCTTCTCCAGGATGGGGAACGGGATGCGGGCCCAGTCCGCCGTCATCCCGTCCACGCTGGTGACGGCGCGCAGCACGCAGGTGGACTCGTAGGTGCGCTCGTCGCCCATCACGCCCACGCTCTGCACCGGCAGCAATACGGCGAAGGCCTGCCACACTTCCTTGTACAGGCCGGCCTTGTGGATCTCCTCCTGCACGATGGCGTCCGCGCGGCGCACCAGGTCCAGGCGCTTCTCGTTCACCTCGCCCAGCACGCGGATGGCCAGGCCCGGACCCGGGAACGGCTGACGGGAGACCATCTCGTCCGGCAGGCCCAGCTCGCGGCCCAGGGCGCGGACCTCGTCCTTGAAGAGCTCGCGCAGGGGCTCCACCAGCTTGAGCTTCATCTGCTCCGGCAGGCCGCCCACGTTGTGGTGGCTCTTGATGGTGACGGACGGGCCCTTCCAGGACACGGACTCGATGACGTCCGGGTACAGCGTGCCCTGCGCCAGGAAGCCCGCGTCCTGCACGTCTCGCGAGGCCTCCTCGAACACGGCGATGAACTCCCGGCCGATGATCTTCCGCTTCTGCTCCGGATCCGTGACGCCGGCCAGCTTCGACAGGAAGCGCTCGCGCGCGTCCACCGTCTTCAGCGGCACGTGGAAGCGGTCCACGAAGAGCGCCTCCACCTGCGCCCGCTCGCCCTGACGCAGCACACCGTTGTCCACGAAGATGCACTGGAGCCGGGGGCCAATCGCCCGGTGCAGCAGCAGCGCCGCCACGGAGCTGTCCACGCCGCCGGACAGCCCGCAGATGACGCGGCCTTCTTCACCGACCTGCTTGCGGATGGTCTCCACCGCCTCGTCGATGAAGCCCTTCATCGTCCACGAGCCGGAGACCTTGCAGTCGTTGAAGAGGAAGGCGCGCAGCATGGCCTTGCCCTGCGGCGTGTGGACCACCTCCGGGTGGAACTGGAAGCCGTACCAAGGGTTCGTCTTGTGGGCCGCCGCCGCGAAGGGCGAGTTGCCGCTGCGGCCGATGGCCTCGAAGCCGGGCGGCAGCTCGTCCACCCGGTCGCCGTGGCTCATCCACACCTGCACCTGGTCGCCCGGGCGGAACTCCGCGAAGGGGCCTCGCGCGCTCAGGACCTCCACCGCCGCGCTGCCGAACTCGCGGTGGGCGCCCCGGTCGATGCGGCCTCCCAGGAGCTTGGAGATGAGCTGGAGGCCGTAGCAGATGCCCAGGACGGGGACGCCGGCCTCGAAGACGAAGGGGTCGCAGCGCGGGGAGCCGGGCGCTTCCACGGACGCCGGCCCGCCGGAGAGGATGATGCCCCTCGGCGCGAACTGCCGGATGTCGGCGGCGGGGAGGTCCGGGCGGTGGATTTCGCAGTAGACGCCCAGCTCGCGCACACGGCGGGCGATGAGCTGGGTGTACTGGCTCCCGAAATCAAGGATCAGGATCTTCTCGGAGTGCAGGTCCACCGGCGATTCTCCCAGGGGGCGTCGTTGACGGGTGGGGGCCCTTATCGCTACAAACTTCGGGAAATCAACGCTGAAAGGCCGTCAATTGTTCGTGCGCCGCCTGTCCGCTTCCACTGCAGCAGCCATGCTCCTCCTGTCCGCCTCGGGGTGCGTGAAGGAGATCACCTCCGACGAGCGTCTGGAGCGTGACACCCGCAGCGTCGCGGTGAAGGACGCGCCCGGGGTCGAGGCGTTGTCCAAGCTCACCTGTGACGACACCTCCGCGCCCCTCAACAAGGCCCGGGACGTGAACCGTCCGGAGTCCGACCGGCTGGTGGACTACGTCAACCTGTACTCCTCCCTGAAGGACCGCACCCACACCTTCGAGGAGGCCATGTCCCGCAACCCGGACCTGAGCTACCGCGAGGGCAGCCAGAACCTGGTCAACGCCAAGGACGCCTGCATCCAGCAGACCGCGGACGTGCGGGTGGAGTTCGAGACCTACCTGCGTGAGCTGGTGGCCGTACCCACGGTGCAGGAGATCAAGGGTGGAAACACCGTCACGGTGGCCCGCCTGGACTTCGGCACCCTGAAGAAGGCCATCGAGACGCTGGACCCGGACGACCGCGAGTCGCTCCTCCAGAGCGTGAACTCGGCGGAGAAGCGCGTGTCCGCCACGGTCGCCCCCGCCGAGGACACGTCCACGGGCAGCGGCAAGCGTCGCGGCAAGTAGTCCCCCGCGGTCCTCCCCCGGCGCTCTGACCGGGGGAGACTCCCCTGCCCCGAAGCCTCCCGGTGACGGTGAGGCTCTGGGGCGATTTGACGCCCTACTCCATCCGGTAGTTGGGCGCTTCCTCGGTGATGATGACGTCGTGCACGTGGCTCTCCTTGAGCCCGGCGGACGTGATGCGCGTGAAGGTGGCCTTCGTGCGCAGCTCCTCGATGGTGGCGCAGCCCACGTAGCCCATGCCGCTGCGGATGCCGCCCAGCATCTGGTGCACGTTCATGGAGAGCGTGCCCTTGTACGGGACGCGGCCTTCGATGCCTTCCGGCACCAGCTTCACCGCCTCCACGTCGGACTGGAAGTAGCGGTCCTTGGCGCCCTGCTTCATGGCGCCCAGGCTGCCCATGCCCCGGTAGCTCTTGTAGCTGCGGCCCTGGTACAGGATGACGTCGCCGGGGGACTCTTCCGTGCCGGCGAACAGCGAGCCGATCATCACGGAGCTGGCGCCCGCGGCGAGCGCCTTCACGATGTCGCCCGAGTACTTGATGCCGCCGTCGGAGATGATGGGCACGCCGTGCTTGTCCGCCTCGCGGGCGCAGTCGTCCACCGCCGTCACCTGGGGCACGCCCACGCCGGCCACCACGCGGGTGGTGCAGATGGAGCCCGGGCCAATGCCCACCTTCACCGCGTCCACGCCCGCTTCAATCAGCGCGCGCGTGCCTTCCGCGGTGGCCACGTTGCCGGCGATGAGATCGAAGCCCTTGAAGTTCTTGCGCGTGTCGCGCACGCCTTCGATGACGCCCTTCGAGTGGCCGTGCGCGGTGTCCACGACGATGACGTCCACGCCCGCCTTCACCAGCGCGTCGATGCGGGCCTCGCGGTCCGCGGACACGCCCACGGCGGCGGCGCAGAGCAGGCGGCCCTTGGCGTCCTTGGCGGCGAACGGGTGGGTGAGGCGCTTCTCGATGTCCTTGATGGTGATGAGGCCCTTGAGCTCGTAGGCCTCGTTCACGACGAGGAGCTTCTCGATGCGGTGCTCGTGCAGCAGCTTCTGGGCGTCGTCCTGGGGGATGCCCTCGCGGCCGGTGACGAGCTTCGTCGTCATCACGTCCTCGACCTTCTGGGAGAAGTTCTTCTCGAAGCGCACGTCGCGGCTGGTGAGGATGCCCACCAGGCGCTTGCCCTGCACCACGGGCACGCCGGACACGCCGTGCATCTTCATCAACTCCAGGGCGCGGGCGAGCGGCGCCTTGGGTTCGATGGTGATGGGGTCCACGACCATGCCGCTCTCGAACTTCTTGACCTTGAGGACCTCCAGGGCCTGCTGCTCGGGCGTCATGTTCTTGTGGATGACGCCAATGCCACCCTCCTGGGCCATGGCGATGGCGGTGCGCGCCTCCGTCACGGTGTCCATGGCGGCGGACAACAGGGGCACGTTCAGCCGGATGTTGCGGGTGAGGCGGGTGGTGAGGTCGGCATCACGCGGGGTGACGGCGCTCTCACCGGGCAGCAGGAGCACGTCGTCGAAGGTGAGGGCCAGCCGGATATCGGGGTTCAACATGGGGGCTCCCGGAGGCCCCGCGGGGCACCAGCGCCCGGCGGGTGCGTGTCCATACGGTTTGCGCGGCTGCCGCGCAACGGAAGAAGGTTTTTTGCCGCTCGTTCCCGGGGACTTCAGGTGATACTCGGCGTCCCACCAACACTTATTGGGACTGGGACCGGGCCTTGGCGGAATTGAATCAAGCGGGGGCGGTCGGGCTGGTGGTGAAGCTGCCCTTCGCCACCCCCGAGGAGTTCCTCGCGAAATACGGGGGCAACATCACCCGGGGCGGCATCTATTTGCGCGCCAAGGCCGTGCGCCCCCCAGGCACGGCCGTTACCCTGGACCTCCGCCTGGCAAGCGGCGACCGGCTCCTCTACACGGCGGCCATCGTCCACTTCGTCACCGGTCAGCAGGGCCAGGGCATCTCCGGCATGGGTCTGAAGTTCGGGGAGGCGGATCCCCCGACCCGCCGGTTCCTGGACGCCGCGGTCGCCATCCTCCCGCACGCCCAGTCGGACGTGCCGCCCGTGCCCAACGGCGTGGGCCCCGCCGACTTCTCCGTGCCCGCCCCGGCGGCGGCCCCTGCCCTGCCCCCGGCCGTGGCCGCGGTCCCTGGCGCCTCGGCCCGGATGGACTCCCCGGCCGCTGCCGCCGCGCCCGCGCTGGAGATGGTGACGGATGCCGCGCTGGGGCTGACCATCGACGAGCCGCCCCGGACGGGGCCGGTGATCGGCATCGACCTGGGGACGACGAACTCGTGCGCCGCGTTCGTGCGCGGCAACAAGCCCGGGGTGTTGCCCAGCCGCGAGGGCCACAACACGGTGCCCTCCATCCTCGCGTTCAACCAGCGCGGCAAGCTGGTGGTGGGCCACCCCGCGAAGGGGCAGATGCTCACCAACCCGCGACAGACGGTGTACGGCGCCAAGCGGCTGGTGGGCCGGCCGTACGCGTCGCCCATCGTGGGGCAGATCAAGGGCCGCTTCCACTACGAGATCGCCGCGGGCCAGGCCGGCGAGGCGGCGGTGCGGTTGGGTGACCGCATCTATTCGCTCCAGCAGATCTCCGCGCTGATCCTCCGCGAAGTGCGTGAGGTGGCGCAGAACCAGCTGGGCCAGATCATCTCGCGAGCGGTCATCACGGTGCCCGCCTACTACAACGACAACCAGCGGCACGCGGTTCGCGAGGCGGGCAAGCTCGCGGGCCTGTACGTGGAGCGCATCCTCAACGAGCCCACGGCGGCGGCGCTGGCGTACGGCTACGGCAAGAAGCTCAACCAGCGCGTGCTGGTGTACGACCTGGGCGGCGGCACGTTCGACGCGTCGGTGCTGGAGCTGCACGACACCGTCTACGAGGTGATCTCCACCGGCGGCGACACGTTCCTGGGCGGCATCGACTTCGACAACGCCATCGTGGAGTACCTCCTGGAGGAGTTCCAGCGGCAGACGGGCCGCGCCTTCCAGGGGGACCGGGTGGCCCTGCAGCGCATCAACGACGCGGCGGAGCGGGCGAAGTGCGCCCTGTCCGAGCGCTCCGAGATGCGGGTGCACGTGGCCTTCATCACGATGATCGACAACAAGCCGTACGACCTGGACGTCACGCTCACGCGGCAGAAGTTGATCGCCCTGACGGAGGGGCTGGTGGACCGCACGGTCCAGGTCTGCGAGGAGGTGCTCCAGGCCAAGGGGCTGAAGCCCACGGACATCGACGAGGTGATCCTCGTCGGTGGGCAGAGCCGCTTCCCGCTGGTGCACGAGAAGATCACGAAGTTCTTCGGCCGGCCGCCCAGCAAGGGCGTGCACCCGGACGAGGCCGTGGCGCTGGGCGCGGCGCTCCTGGCGCACAGCCTGGGACAGATGGAAGGCGTGGTGCTCATCGACGTGCTGCCCATGGCCATTGGCGTGGGGCTGCCGGGTGGGCGCTTCAAGCCGGTGCTGGAGCGCAACGTGTCGCTGCCGGCGGCCAAGAGCTACACGCTCTCCACGCACCGGGACGGACAGACGGAGCTGGAGCTCACCGTCTTCCAGGGCGACTCAGACCGCGCGCAGGACAATGAATACCTGGGCACGCTGCGGCTCGCGGGCCTGCCGAAGAAGCCTCGCGGCGCGGTGCAGGTGTCGGTGACGTTCGAGGTGAACAACGAATCGCTGCTCAAGGTGACCGCGAAGGAAGGCACCACGGGGCGCGAGGTCGTCAGCACGTTCACTACCCGTGATACGCCGGAGTCGGTGAAGGCTCGGCTGGCGCAGGAGGAGCCCGCTCCGGCGCCGGTGCCTCCGGTCGTGACACCGGGAAACGCGGCTCCGGCGGCGCGCAAGGTGGCGGCGGCTCCGCCCGTTGTTCAGGAGGCGGCGCCGGACGTCGCTATCGTGTCAAAGCAGAAAGGTTTCATGGGGTGGTTGAAGGGGCTGTTCGGCCGCGCCTGAGGGCAAGGCCTCCCGTGATTCATTACCGGGGGTGTCTACGGGATTGAGCAGTCGGGCTGCTATGAAGTGTCGAAATTTTTCGACACTTGGACGGCCCCCCCGTGACCGACCTCTCCCAATGCCTTCCTGGCGTACTGCTGAAGCTTGCCCAAAATCCGTCCGCCCGGGCGCCCCTCTACACATTCCTGGGTGATGACGGTGAAGAGACCGTGTGGAGCGCGTCCGACCTGGACGTGCGAGCACGGCGGATTGCCTCCGCGCTGCGAGAGCGTGGCGCGCAAGGCGAGCGCGTGCTGCTGCTGTACCCACCGGGGCTGGACTACATCGCGGGCTTCTTCGGCTGCCTGTACGCGGGAGCGGTGGCGGTGCCCGCGTATCCGCCGGACCCGCTGCGGCTGGAGCGCACCCTGCCCCGCCTGCGCGCCATCATCCAGGATGCACGTGCGTCGGTGGTGCTCACCACGTCGGGCATCCTCGGGCTGTCGGACTTCGTCTTCGAGCAGGCGCCGGACTTCCGGGCACTGCACTGGATGGCGACGGACGAGTTGCCGGAGGGCGGCGAGCGGGACTGGGTTGCGCCGGAGGGCCTGGGCGCGGAGTCGCTCGCGTTCCTTCAGTACACGTCCGGGAGCACGGGCACGCCGAAGGGCGTGATGCTCACGCACGGCAACCTGCTGCACAACCTGTCGCTCATCCACGGTGCCTTCGGTGCGCGCGCGGACAGCGTGGGCGTCATCTGGCTGCCGCCGTACCACGACATGGGCCTCATCGGCGGCATCCTGGAGCCTTTGTACGGAGGCTTCCCGGTGACGTTGATGTCGCCGATGGCCTTCCTCAAGCGGCCCATGGCGTGGCTGGAGGCGGTGTCGCGCTTCGGGGGCACCATCAGCGGCGGGCCGAACTTCGCGTTCGACTTGTGCGTGAGAAAGAGCACGCCGGAGCAGCGGCGGGCGTTGGACTTGAGCCGGTGGGAGGTGGCCTTCTGCGGCGCGGAGCCGATTCGGCCGGAGACGCTGGAGCGCTTCGTGGAGGCCTTCGGCCCCAGTGGCTTCCGGCGCGAGGCCTTCTACCCGTGCTACGGGCTGGCGGAAGGCACGCTCATCGTCTCCGGAGGCGAGAAGTCGGCGCCGCCGGTGTCGGTGACGATTTCGGGTGAGGGGCTGGAGCGGCACCGCGCGGAGGAAGTGGGCGCGGCGGAGCCCGGTGCGCGCACGCTGGTGGGGTGCGGCCAGACGCTGGCGGAGCAGCGAGTCGCCATCGTGGACCCGGAGACGTTGGAGCGGCGTGCGCCTGGGGTGGTGGGCGAAATCTGGGTGTCGGGACCGAGCGTGGCCCAGGGGTACTGGGGCCGGGAGGAGGCGACGCGCGAGACGTTCCAGGCGCGCATCGCGCGTGAGGACGACGGACCGTACCTGCGCACCGGAGACCTGGGCTTCCTGCGGCCGGAGGGTGAGCTGTACGTCACGGGGCGGCGCAAGGACCTCATCATCCTGCGCGGGAGAAACCACTACCCGCAGGACCTGGAGGCGACGGTGGAGGGGGCGCACCCGGCGCTGAGGCCCGGGGGCGGCGCGGTGT
>NZ_RAWR01000023.1:0-65628 GCF_003986945.1 Corallococcus sp. AB018
GAAGCCACCCCCGCCCGTCAATCGCCCACCACCGCACAACAGCCGGTCCCCGCTCTGGACCGACGCGGCGCTTCAGGACCCGGCACGTTCGCAAACCCTCTCATGATGCCCCAACCCGAATCCTTGCATGTATTGACAGGCTTTATTGGAGCATTTAGAAACATGGAATTGTAACAGCGCGGCTTGAACCGGATTCCGACGCCTTCCTGCTTCCGTCAGGAATCCCCGGGGGCCGCGCCTTCGGAGGGGATGTCTTGAATCTGCCCCGCGCGACTTCCGGCGTCATCGTCCAGCAGCAGGACGAAGCCTTCTTCCTCATGGACACCGAGGGCGGAGAGGTCTTCCGGGTGAACGAGACCGCCGCCCGCATCTTCGAGCTGTGCCAGGGCGACACGTCCCTGGAGGGGGCGGTGGCGTCGCTGGCGCTCCGGCTGGGCGCCGCGGGCCAGGAGGAGGCCATCCGCGCCGACGTCCAGCGCACCGTGACGCAGTTCCAGGAACTGGGGCTGTGCGAGCCCTCGCGCCCCGTCTGACTTTCGCCGTCCGCTGAGTGGCTTTTTCCCCTCGTGAGAGGGACAGGCCGGGCCATGTCCTGGCCCTTGGGAATCCCGTGTGCCCGGGTCGCCCCGGGTGCGCGTGATGCCAGACGTGAGACGTCTTTTCACGGCTGGAATGAAGCACCGGAGTGTTGGCAGGCAATGTCAGACCCCCTGTTCACACTCCGCCATGTTTCACCGCAGTGAACGCAGCAATCCATCCAGGAGAATCACCATGTACATCCAGTCCGAGATCGTCCGCGTGTCCGCCGCCACCGACAAGTGCACCTGCTCCAACGGCATGGTCATCGCCTCGACCACCGTGAGCGCGGAGTAGTCGCGCCCGTCGGTTCCCAAGTCCCAAACATCCATCCCAGGAGAACCACCATGTACATCCAGTCCGAGATCGTCCGCGTTTCCGCGTCGTCCGACAAGTGCACCTGCTCCAACGGCATGAGCGTGATCGTCGTCGCGGAGTAACGCGTTTCATGGCCGGGAGGAGGGCCGTGGTCCTCCTCCCGGCTGTGTCTTTCCTCTCACTCGCCGACACGCCCGCCCATGCTGCCCGCATCCACGCAGGTATTGCTCTTCACCCAGGCGGACGTCGGCGGACACGCGCTCTTTCGAGTCGTGCCCGTGGAGGTGTCCGTGCGCCCCGGCCAGGGACGGCTGTGGACGGACGTGTCGCGGGGCAATGCCTTCACCGCCGCGTGGCAGGACCATGCGCGCCACCTGTCCGCGGTGGGCCGCGCGCGCTACGCGCTGCCGTGGGATGAGACGGACCTGCACGTCTCGCCGCGCGGCCGGAACGTGACGCTGGATGGCCGGAGCGCGTCGCTGCCGCTGTTCGTCGCGTGGGTGGCGCTGCTCGCGGGCCTGCCGCTGCCGTCGCCCTTCCTGGGCACGGGCGTGGCGCTGGAGGCGCATGGGGAAAAGCTCGCGCCCGCGCCGCGCGAGTTCCTCCAGGGAAAGCTGGGCGTGGCGCAGTCCTACGTGAAGCAGGTGTTTCCGCGGGCGGACAGGGTGGCGGTGTTCGTGCCGGAGGGCAGCGGGTTCGACGCGGCGCCCCTGACGGCGCTGGACGTGCGGCCGGTGCCCACGCTCACGAAGGCGGTGGAGGCGGTGCTGGGGCTGAAGCCTCGTGCCGACGCGCCCGGCTCTGGAGAAGGGGTGGGGGGATGATCCGCCAGGGCGTGGGTGCCATCCGGGAGATGTATGGGCTGACGCGGGGGCTGGGGAACCTGCGGGTGATGCTGGGCTCGGGGCTTTTGGGCATGGCGGCCTCCGGCCTGCTCAACCCGGTGATGCCGTTGTACCTGCGCTCGCGCGGGCTGGGCTTCCAGGAGATTGGCGCGCTCTACACGGTGGGGGCGCTGCTGCCCATCTTCGTGCAGCCGGTGCTGGGGGCGCTGTCGGACCGCCATGGGCGCAAGCCCTTCGTGGTGGGCCTGTCGCTCGTCACGTCGCTGATGGTGCCGGCGGTGGCGCTGGTGGACGACCCGCAGCCGCTCGCCGCCGTGATGATCCTCAAGATGCTGCTGTCGCGCAGCGCGGCGCCGGTGTCCAACGCGATGGTGGCGGACTTCGCGCCCGCCAGGCAGCGCGCCACCCTCTTCGCGCTGCTGGATGCCACGTCGAACCTGGTGTTCGTCGCGGCGCTGTTCGCGTCCTCCGCCGTCATCCGCGCGCTGTCGGTGGCGGGCACCTTCTTCCTGGCGGGGGGCCTGTTCCTCGCGGGCAGCCTGCTGCTGCTGGGGCTGGACGAACCGGCGCGGCCCCCGCGCGCGGAGGCAGTGCGCGGTGGGGCGGGCGCTGCGTGGGGACTGGTGTTCCGGGGGCTCCTGTCGCCGTTCACCTACGTGAAGGACCGGCCGGGCGCGGCGGCGCTGTTCCTCTGGCAGTTCTTCTTCACCTTCGCGCTGGCGCTGTTCCCCACGTACCTGCCGCTGTACGCGGTGGAGCTGGGCGCGCCCCGGGAGGCCGTGGGGCCGCTGGTGGCGGCGTCGTGGCTGACGTACGCGTTCGTGCAGCCCTTCGGCGGACGGCTGTCGGACCGGCTGTCCCGGCGCGTGGGCATGATCGTGCCGGGCCTCGCGGGCATGGCGGTGATGGCCGCGGTGCTGGGGGCCGCGGGATGGCTGCCGGACGGCGCCGCGTTGATGACGCTGGTGGTGGCCTGGGTGCTGCTGGCCATCCCGGACGGCCTGCACCGCTCCTCCGCGTCCGCGCTGGTGGTGGAGCAGTCCCCGGCGCCCTCCGAGCGCGGCCGGTTCATGGGCGCGCTGGGCGCCTGCGGCGCGCTGGCCTCCGTGCTCGCGCCCGTCACCTACGGCTTCGTCGCGCAAGCAGCCGGCATCGGCAGCACGTTCCTCATTTCGTCGGTGTCCCTCGTGCTGGCGCTCGGCTGTGTGTCGCGCGTGCGCGAGGCGTCTTCACACGCCACTCCTGAACCGGCCCCCGTGGCCGCCCTCACCCCCACCTCGGAGCCTGGATGAGTCCCCTTCGCCACGTGTGTCGCTGGGGCACCGCGCTGTTGGCCGCGCTGGTGCCCACGCTGGGACACGCTGATTCGCCGTACAAGGTCACCGCGACGCGGACGCAGGCCGTCATCACCATCGACGGCAAGGGGGACGAGCCCGCGTGGCAGGAGGCCCCCGAAATCGCGGGCTGGTACCTCACGCGCGTCAACTACGGCAAGCCCGCGCCGGACGACACCAAGGTCCGCATCCTCTACGACCAGGACAACCTGTACTTCCTCTTCCACTGCATCGACTCCAAGCCGGAGCGCATCACCGGCTACACGGTGCAGAACGAAGGGTTCCTCCACCAGGAGGACAACATCACCATCATCCTGGACACGTTCCTGGACCACCGGAACGCGTACTACTTCTGGACCAACCCGCTGGGCGTGCGCACCGACGGGCGCATCGTGGATGACGGCGAGGCCTTCTCCACCAACTGGCGAGGGGAGTGGGAGACGAAGTCCACCATCGTGAAGGACGGGTGGATTTCGGAGGTGCGCATCCCGTTCGCCAACTTCCAGTTCGAGGCCAAGGACGAGATGTCCTTCGGCATGCTCCTGGACCGCGAACAGTCGCGCAACCAGGAGTGGAGCAACTGGACGCCGGACGGCGTCAACAGCGCGAAGGTGAGCCGCTACCCGCACCTGGAGGGGCTCAAGGGCATCAAGCCGCGCTCCATCTTCAGCATCACCCCGTACGTGGCCACCACGGTGGCGCTCAAGACCACGGACGACCGGGGCGTCTTCCGTCCCAACGTGGGCGCGGACGCGCGCATCGACCCGACGCCCTGGCTGTCGGTGAAGCTCACCGCCAACCCGGACTTCAGCGACGCGGAAGCCGACCAGAGCTTCCTCCTCCTGGACACGGACATGCCGCTCTTGCCTGAGCGCCGCGCGTTCTTCACGGAGAGCGAGCACCTCTTCATCGCGCCCATCAACGTCTTCACCTCGCGCCGCATCGCGCTGCGGCCGCATGACCGGGTGTGGGGCGGCCTGCAGCTCACCGGCAAGCTGGGGGGCTTGAGCTTCTCGATGATGGACGTGCAGCACCGCGACCTCACCGGCCGGGACGCCAACGGCCGCGAGGTCTTCGAGAACGTCAACTCCGGCGTCATCCGCTTGCAGCAGGACATCGGCAAGCGGTCGATGATCTCCCTGGTGGCGCTCAACCGCAGCGGTCGGGGCGGGTTGTTCGGGGACTCGGACTTCCAGACGGTGGGCGTGGACGGCAACTTCCACCTCTTCGAGGAGTTCTTCATCCAGGCGCAGGCGCTGAAGAGCTGGAGCCCGCTGGGCAACGAGGACTCGGACGCGTACCACGTGGGCCTGCACCGCTTCGACACGCTGTCGGAGTTCTGGTTGCAGTTCGAGGACATCGGGAAGAACTACGCGAACCCGCTGGGCTGGACGCCGGTGGTGGACAAGCAGGGCTACAACTCGCGCCTGTTCCTGAACCCGTTCCCCGGGTGGCGCTTCCTGCCCCGGCTGGACATGACGTGGGACTCGCTGTGGCGCCGCAACCACGAGGGCGAGCGCACGCGCTGGCGCAACCGCCTCAACGTGCAGCCCTACCTGCACCACGACTTCGCGCTCTACCTGGAGGGCATCTACGACGACAACCTGGGCTTCCGGGACCGGCTGGGCACGTTTGGCTTCACCCTGTTCCCGCACGACTGGCAGAGCTACACGCTGACGGCCGTCGCCGGCCGCTTCCTGGGCGGAGAGATTCGCGGCTTCAACGGCGCGGTGAACATGAAGGTGGGGCCGCACATCGTCGCGCGCTTCAGCGGCTTCTACACGCGCAACTTCAATGTGCCCACGAACAGCGACCTCTACGGCACGTCCGGGGACGGCTACAGCTTCTCCGGCTACGCGCAGCTGCGCTACCACTTCAGCCCGGACCTCTACGCGCGCCTGACGTTGCAGAAGGGCGGCGTGTACGAGCTGGCGGACTACAACTCCGTGAAGGGCACGTTCCTGGACGCGATGGTGGGGTGGCACTACCGCCAGTGGAGCGACATCTTCCTCGTCTACACGGATCAGCCCTTCGGCGGCTCCCAGGAGCGGCGGATCCTCTCGAAAATCTCCTTCAACTACTGACCTGTCCCAAGGGCCATTCGCATGACCTCCGCCGACCCGCAGAGCCTCAAGCGCCGCTACGACGAGGTGTCCCCGAAGTACGACCAGGGCGCGCCGGACGCCACGGCCATCAAGCTGTTCTGGCTGACGTACGAGCACCTCACCTGGAAGCCGGTGGAGGCGCTGCTGCCGAAGGACGGCACGGCCTGGCGCGTGTTGGACGCGGGCGGCGGGGGCGGCAAGTTCGGCACGCGCTTCGCGCAAGCCGGGCACCACGTCACCGTGCTGGACATCTCTCCGGGCATGCTGGACGGCGCCAGGGCCCAGTTCGCCGCGAAGGGGCTGCTGGACCGCGTGTCTTTCGTGGAGGGGAACGTCGCGGCGCTGGAGCTGCCGGGCGCGGCCTTCGACCTGGTCTTCTGCGAAGGCGACCCGGTGTCGTACTGCCTGGACGCGTACCCGCGCGCGGTGAAGGAGCTGGTGCGCGTGGCGAAGCCGGGCGCGCCGGTGGTGCTGGGCGTGGACAACCGCTACGAGGCCTTCTCCGGCTACCTGAAGCTGGGCAAGCCGCAGGAGGCCTTCCGCACGCTCCACGACGGCCGCACGACCTGCCCGTATGGCCTGCCGGTGCATGCCTTCACGGTGCGCGAATTGGAGCACGCGGTAGCGGATGCGGGCGCGGAGTTGCTGGAGATCTTCGGCAAGCCGGTGATGTTCTTCGACATGCTCAAGGCGATGGCGGCCGCGCAGGGCGGCACCGAGGAGAAGCCGTGGGACGCGTGGGCCGCGCGCGAGGAGATACTGGCGTTGCAGGAGAAGCTGGCGCACGAGGGCTTCGCCGTCCTGGGACAGCACTTCCAGGTGATGGCGCGGCGCAAGGGCTGAAGCCATGGGTCTTCCCTTCCTGGGCGTGGGGCTCAGCTATCGCTGGGACCTCAATCCGCACCTGGCGCGTGGCAACCCCGGCGTGGACTGGCTGGAGGTGACGCCCGAGCACTTCCTGCCGCTCACGCCGGACTCGGAGCGGCGGCTGGAGTTGCTCGCGAAGCGCTATCCCCTGGTGGGCCACAGCCTGGAGCTGTCGGTGGGCTCGGACGGCGTGGACGCGCCCGGCTACCGCGACGGTTTGAAGCGCGTCCGTCAGCTCACCCGGAGCGTCTGGCACGGAGACCACCTGTGCTTCACGCGCGTGGGGAACCTGCCCCTGCGCGCGCTGACGCCGGTGCCGCTGACGGAGGAGGCGGTGGCCACGTGCGTGCGCAACGTGAAGGCGGCGCGGGCGGACCTGGACGTGCCGTTCGTGGTGGAGAACATCGCGTATCTCTTCCACACGCCGCTCAACACGTTGGATGAAGCGGAGTTCCTGCGCCGCGTGGTGGAGGGCGCGGACTGCGGACTGTTGTTGGACTTGCACAACCTCTATTGCAACGCGGTCAACCACGGGTTCGATCCGTATGCCTTCCTGGACCGGCTGCCATTGGAGCGCGTGGTGCAGGTGCACCTGGCGGGAGGCGTCACGATGGAGGGATTGAGATTGGACAGCCACTCCGCGCCGTCACCGGAGGAGGTGTGGCGCCTGTTGGAATACGTCGCGCCACGCAGCCCGGTGCGCGGGGTGAACTTCGAGATGGACAGCGGCTTTCCTCCCTTCGCGCAGCTGGTGGAGGAGCTGGCCCGCGCTCGCGCCATCCTCCAGCGCTGCGGCGCGAGCGCGGCTTGAGATGAGCTATCCACGAACGTTGGAAGTCCTGGCGCGGCTGCACGTGGATCCCCGCTTCCGTGAAGCGTGGCGCGGCGATGCACCCAAGGCCCTGGCCCCGCTGGACCTGACGTCGTTGGAGGTGGAGGCACTCCAACGGGTGGATCCGGTGGTGGTGGAGCGCGCCGGCAGGATGATGGACTTCCACCGCACCGAGCGCGTGCGCGAACAGCTCGCCTGGGTGGACGAAGCGAAGCGGCCAGAGCTGGGCCCGCTGCGAGCGCGCTTCCTCCAGGACGTGCTGCCTGAAGTGCTCAACCGCGAGGAGGCCATCGCGTACTGCCGCTTCCTGGAAGCGGGCGAGCACGCCCCGCACGCGAAGCTCCTCCAGCGTCTGCCCGCCTACGTGCCACAGCTGGCGCGGTGCGAACGGCTGCGCCTGTCGCTCGCGTGGGGTCTTGCCCCCATGCCGGCGTCAGGCCCGTTCGTGGAGTCCTTCGACTACCCGGTGCTCACGCTGCTCGCCGCGCTGGACGCGCCGGGCTGGCCCCTGGTGGAGCCGAAGCCCACGCGCGTGGAGTACCTCAAGGTGCCCCACCTGCCCGCCGTGATGCTGCGCGAGCTGCCGTCACCTTGAGGTGCCCCGTGCGCCTCAATGCTTGCGGTGGTGCGTCTTCTCGTAGGTGCCCATGAGCTGGGTCTCCCCCACGATGTGACCCTCCATCGCCTTGAGCAGCTGCGTGCGGTTGGGCTGGTTCAGGTCCGGCAGCACCGTGTCCAGGGCGTACAGCTTGAAGAAGTACCGGTGGCTGCCGATGGGCGGCATGGGGCCACCGTAGTCCTGCCGGTTGAAGTCGTTGCGCCCAAGCCGCACCCCGTCCGGCAGCACGTCCAGGGTCGCCCCGTCCGGGATGTTCTGGGCGTTGATCGGGAGGTTATAAAGGACCCAGTGGCAGAAGGTGCGCTGGGGGTTCGCCGGGTCCGGCGCGTCCGGGTCCTCCACGATGAGCGCCAGGCTCTTGGCCCCGGCGGGGAGGTTCTCCCAGTGCAGGGGAGGCGCCTTGTCGTCGCCCTCACCGGTGTAGGCGATGGGGATGGGCGTCCCGTCCTTGAACTTCGGCGAGGTGAGCTCGAGCGGCTTCGGCATGCGTGACTCCTTGGGCATGAACGGCCAACGTGACCCCTGCCAAGCTGGCGATGACGGAGTCCCGGTGCTGAGAGACGGAGGGCGCTCCGCCCGGCCGCCCGTCACCTCCCCCATGCTCCGGCGACCCCCTGCCGCCGCTGATCCACCGGGCGCCCCCAGGGCCGCCTGCTCCTTTGAGCCCCTGCTATAGAGGAGAAACCACCCCTCCGGCCCCGGCGCCGTGGTAGCTGCGCTTGCGGGTGCCGCAACCGCTGCTGGCGGTGGGGTGCCCCGCGCCCCCGTACCGGTTGCACGCGCCGCTCATTCGGTGCTAAGCGGCGCCCGCGCGTGTATGGGCGGGGTCGGGGTTGGTGAAGGAAACCCAAGACTTTCCCGGGGTTTGGTGAGGCGTCCGCATGGCAGACCAGGAGCCTCGGAAGCAGGCGGACGCGCCGGGCAGTGAGCTGGGCGAGACGGCCCGGCAGATGCGGGCGGCGGAGCCGTACATCTCCGCGGTCTGGAAGCTGGTGGGCGGGGCGGTGGTGGGGGTCCTGGGAGGATACTTCCTGGACAAGTGGCTGGGGACGTCGCCCTGGCTGCTCCTGGGCTTGAGCCTGGTGGGGATTGGCGTGGGGTTCTACAGCTTCCTCCATGCGATGACGCGGCTGGGGAAGCGCAAGTGACGGGGACGGGCGGACAGCCGAAGCGGGACCCGTTCTGGACGCACGCGGGGCTGGCGGCGGCGGTGATGGGCGTGGGCGCGGTGGTGGCGGCGGCGCTGCCGAAGGTGACGGAGGACCGGGTCGCCGCGCTGCTGGGCGTGGGAATCGCGGCGATGACGGGCGTGCTGGCGCTGGTGCTGAAGCGGCGCGCGTCGTTGCAGGCGGATTTGAAGGCGGCGTTGAAGGTGGTCGGTGTGGTCTTCGCCCTCAGGGGCGTGGGCGTGGGGATTGGGCTGGCGTGGGTGGTGTCCCGGAATTTGAGCGCGATCGCGTTCGTGGGCGGCTTCTTCGGCGTCTACTTCGCGCTGCAGTGGATTGAAGTCAGCTACGTGATGGCCGCGTCGAAAGACACGGCGGGCGGAGACGAGTGATGCGCAAGGCAATGGTGCTGTTCGCCTGTCTGTTCGCGGGCGTCGTATGGGCCTCCGACCAGGCCGGCGAGCACGGCTACGCGAACGAGGACAAGGACGCCGAGGGCGATGACGTCGCCGGCTACATCCTCCACCACGTGTCCGACTCGAACGAGTACGAGTTCGAGATCCCCCTCAGCAACAACCACATCCCCATCCACCTGCCGCAGATCCTCATCCCGCTGAAGGATGGCGCCTGCACGCCGGTGGCGGATCCGCACGGCGGCGGTCACGGCGAGGTCTACCCGGGCCTGGGCGCCGGCTGCCTGGACCTCTCCATCACCAAGCACACGGTGATGATGTGGCTGGCGGCGCTGCTGCTCATCGGCGCGCTGCTCATCTGGAGCAACCGCGACAAGACGAAGCTCGTGCCGCGCGGCGCCGGGGCGAACCTCTTCGAGATGCTCGTGCTGTTCGTGCGCGACGAGCTGGCCATCAAGAACATCGGCAAGGAGGAGGGCCCCCGCTACGTGCCCTACCTGCTCACCGCGTTCTTCTTCATCCTCTTCATGAACCTGCTGGGCCTGTTCCCCTGGATGGCGACCGCCACGGGCAACATCGCCGTCACGTGCGGCCTGGCGCTGTGCACCTTCTTCGTCACGCAGGCGGCGGGCATCCGCGCCGCGGGCATCGGTGGCTACCTGAAGCACCTGACGGGCGGCGTGGCCCCCTGGCTGTGGCCCATCATGATTCCGGTGGAGGTCCTGGGCCTGTTCACCAAGCCCTTCGCGCTCACCATCCGTCTCTTCGCCAACATGCTGGCGGGCCACATCGTCATCTTCTTCCTGCTGGGCCTCATCTTCATGCTCCGCAACCCCGCGGTGGCGCTGGTGAGCGTGCCGTTCGCCTTCGGCATCTACCTGCTGGAGCTGTTCGTGGCCTTCGTGCAGGCGTACGTGTTCACCATGCTGTCGGCGCTGTTCATCGGGATGAGCGTGGCCATGGGCCACCACCACGACGAGCACCACGAAGGTGACAAGAGCCACGACCACGGCAAGGCGCACCACGCCTGAGCCGGACAAGTTGACGGGGCGCACGTCTTTGTGACGGCGCGCTCCGGTTGAAGACCCGGCGGTTCGAAAGGCCGCCGGAGGTAGTCCTAAAGGGATTTCACGACCCCCCCACAAGCGGGTCCCGCCTCACGAAAGAAGACGTGCTCCCATGACCAACATCGCTCTCGCGTTCCTCGCCGCCGGTATCGGCGCGGGTCTCTCCATCATCGGCGCCGCCCTCGGCATCGGCAAGCTGGCCGCCGCCGCCATGGACGCCACGGGCCGTCAGCCGGCCGCCGGCGGCGACATCCGCACCACGATGATCATCGCCGCGGCGCTCATCGAAGGCGCCACGCTGTTCGCGCTGGTCGTCTGCATCCTGCTCGCCATCAAGGTCTGAGTCAGGGCGTTGGTGTCACCGGGAGCCGGCGTCCTCTTCGGGAAGAAGGGGCGCCGGCGTTCCGGCTCGCAGTACCGCCGTACCGTCGCACCTGAAGTCTCCCGCATCCTCCCTCTGTCTTTTCGCTTCACCGGGACCCGCCATGTTCCTGCCCTCAGTCCTCGCCGCCAGCAGCTTCGTGGAGGTCCGTCCGGGCCTCATCTTCTGGACCATCGTCACCTTCGTCATCGTCCTGCTGGTGCTGCGGGCGAAGGCGTGGGGGCCCATCCTGTCGCTCGTCGAGGAGCGCGAGAAGCAGATCACCAACGCCATCGAGAGCGCGAAGCGTGAGCGCGCCGAGGCGGAGAAGCTGCTCGCCGACCAGAAGACGGCCATCGCCGAGGCCCGCCGCGAGGCCGCGGAGACCACCCGCCGCGTGCAGGCGGACATGGAGAAGTTCCGCGACGAGCTGATGGCCAAGAGCCGCAAGGAGGCGGAGGAGCTGAAGCAGTCCGCCCGCCGCGAGATTGACGACCAGAAGGCCAAGGCCATCGCGGAGGTCCGCTCCATGGCCGTGGACCTGGCCATGGAAGTGGCCGGCAAGCTCATGAGCGAGCGCATGGACGACGCCAAGCACCGCGCGCTGGCCGAGCAGTTCGTGCAGGGCCTGCCCGGCGCCACCAGCGCCTCGGCGACCCGCCGCTCGGCCTAACGGCCGGGAGTCTTCCGCCGCGCCCGCCTGTTCCAGGAATCCATCATGGCTCTCTCCATTGGCATCGTCGGTCTGCCCAACGTGGGCAAGTCCACCCTGTTCAACGCCCTGTCCGCCGCGGGCGCTCAGGCGGCGAACTATCCGTTCTGCACCATCGAGCCGAACGTGGGCGTGGTGCCGGTGCCGGACGACCGCCTGGACCAGCTGTCGGCGCTCGTCAAGCCGCTGAAGAAGATCCCCACGTCGCTGGAGTTCGTGGACATCGCCGGCCTGGTGCGCGGCGCGTCCAAGGGCGAGGGCCTGGGCAACCAGTTCCTGGGGAACATCCGGCAGGTGAACGCGGTGCTCCACGTGCTGCGCTGCTTCGAGGACGACAACGTCACTCACGTCGAGGGAGGCGTGAACCCGGTGCGGGACCGGGACGTGGTCGACACGGAGCTGTGCCTCAAGGACCTGGAGACCGTGGAGAAGCGCCGCGAGCGCTCGCTGAAGAACACCAAGATGGGTGGCAAGGCGGGCGACGAGGCGAAGGCCGAGGTCGCGCTGCTGGACCGCATCAAGGCGAAGCTGGATGAAGGCCTCACGGTGCGCGCGCAGAAGCTCACCGACGACGAGAAGGCGGCCATCCAGGACCTGTTCCTGCTGACGGACAAGCCCGTGCTGTACGTGGCGAACATCAGCGAAGGGCAGATTGGCAAGGAAGACAGCGACCCGCGCGTGCAGCAGGTGCGCGACATGGCCGCCAAGGAGGGCGCGGGCGTGGTGGTGCTGGCGGCGGCGCTGGAGTCGGAAATCCAGCAGCTCGCCGAGGCCGACCGCCCTGGCTTCCTGGCGGACTCCGGCCTGACGGAGCCCGGCCTGAACAAGGTGGTTCGCGAGGGCTACAAGCTGCTGGGCCTGTGGACGTACTTCACGGTGGGCGAGCAGGAGTGCCGCGCGTGGACCATCCACAAGGGCTTCAAGGCGCCGCAGGCGGCGGGCGTCATCCACTCCGACTTCGAGCGCGGCTTCATCAAGGCGGAAGTCTTCGGGTGGACGGACCTGGTGAAGCTGGGCAGCGAGGCGGCGGTGAAGGAGAAGGGCCTGCTGCGCGTGGAAGGCAAGGAGTACGTCGTGCAGGACGGCGACTGCATGCACTTCCGCTTCAACGTCTGACGCGGGACTGCTTCCGCTGTTGGAAGTGACGACGGGCGCTGCCTTCCACTCACGGAAGGAGCGCCCGTTTCGTTTGCTAGCGGGGACCGCTCATCCCTAGCGGGGACCGCTCATCCACGTGTAGCCCCAGAGGCCCACGGCCAGCGCGGCCAACACGGTGGAGAGGATGGCGGAGCGCCTCGTGCGGCCGGCGGGGTCCGGGTGGTTCAGGGCGTACTTCCACACGCCGCCCACGCGCAGGGCCAGGAAGAGGGCGAGGAGGACGGGGCCGACGAGCTGCCAGCCCTCAGGGCGCTTGAGGATGACGATCCACGAGGCGATGAAGGCCACGTTGCCGAGCAACATCAGGGCGGGATAGGGCAGGGTCGGACGGGAGGTGCTCACGGGGCTGCCAGTGTGTGCACGGGAGCCCGGAGCGCCAAACGGAAAGCCGCGCGGCGTGCACGCCATGTGACAGCCGCCCGTCATGTTTCAGGGTGCTACCGGGCCGGGGGCTCCACGTAGCGGGCGCGGGGGCGGAGCAGGTGGCCCTGTTCACGCTGCTCCAGGACATGGGCGACCCAGCCCGCGGTGCGGCCCAGGCTGAACAGCACGGTGGCGGCGCCGGAAGGCAGGCCCAGCGCGTCCGCGAGCATCACCAGGCCCCAGTCCAGGGACGGGGGCGGATGGCCGGCGTCCCGCATGGTGTCCATGACGGCGCGGGCCACGCGGACCTTGGGTGCTTCGGGCTTCACGCTCGACGCGGCGGCGACGAGCGGTGGCGTGCGCGGGTCTCCCTTCAGGTAGAGGCGGTGGCCGAAGCCCGTCACGGCTTCACCCCGGCGCAGTCGTCCGTGGACGACCTGCGCGGCGCGCTCCGGACGGCCGACCTCCGCGATGAGCGCTTCCACCCGGTCGCAGGCGCCGCCGTGACGGTGGCCGGAGATGGCCGCGAGCGCCGCGCTGATGCACGCGTACAGGTCCGCGCCGGAGGACGCTGTCACGCGGGCCGCGAAGGTGGAGGTGTTCAGCTCGTGGTCCGCGCAGAGCACCAGCGCCAGGTTGATCAGCTCCGCGGTCCGCTTCGGCTTCGCGTCCCAGGCCGTGGCGAGTGAAGCGGCCACCGTGGGCTCCTTCAATGCTCGCGACACGCGGCTGGGAGCCTGGGCCACGCAGACCCACGCGCCCAGGTGACGGATGATCCGACGTGCGCGGAGCATGTCCTGTTCCACGGGAGCGGCGAAGCGGCCCGCGTCACTCGCGGCGAGGAGCGGCACCAGCGCGGCCAGGGAGGACAGGGGCGGAGTGTCTCGCGGGAGCATCGCTGCGAGAGCGCTGGGGGACACGAGCAGCGCGTCCCTGGTCTCTGAAGCGACGCGCTCCGAGGCCGACTGCCGCGTGTCTCGCGAAGGTGCGCCACTGCGCTCCGAGGACGATGACCGCGTGTTTCGCACCGACGGCTCTGTGGTCCCAACGGTGTCCCACGGTGCTTCCGGTGCGGGCCACGTCGTGGCCTCCAGTGGCAGATGCCCGGTCCACAGCAGCTCCGCCACGTCCTCGAAGCGGTGGCCTTGTGTGGCCAGCTCCACCGCGTCGTGGCCCCGGTAGGAGAGTCCCTCCTCGCTGATGCGCGACACCGACGAGTCGATGACGGGCTCGCCCCAGCGCAGGGCTCCGGAGGCCACCGCCGCGTGGCCCGCGCGGGCGTCGTGGCGCGTCTTCAACCGCTCCACGTCCGCGCGCAGATAGCGGTTCTCCTTCGTGCCCTTCTCCGGCACGCACCGCACGAGCCCCCGGCTCACGTACGTGTAGAGCGTCGCTCGCTTTACCCCCAGCAGGGCCGCCGCCTCCTCCGCGCGCAGCAACTCCTCCTCAACTGGATGGTCGAATCGAGATTGAGAACGTCCCCCTGCACGACGCACCATGTTTCGCGTGCCTCCCTGGAGCGGAGTCTCGACTCGACTGGACCCTCCTGTCGAGCTGAGCCTCCCCATGGCCGAGGCATGACCTGGCGGGGAGAACGACCATGAACGTGGACTTCGGACGCACGTCGTCGGACTACGCGAAACACCGGGCAGGCTTCCCGGAGGCCTTCTACACACGGCTCGAACAGGACGGCGTGCTGACGTCTGGCCTGCGCGTGCTCGACCTGGGCACCGGCACCGGCACCGTCGCGCGCAACCTGGCCCGGCGCGGCTGCGACGTCACCGCCCTGGATGTGTCCGCGCCGCAGCTGGAGGCCGCGGCACAACTCTCTCGCGACGAGGGCCTCCGCGTGGACTTCCGTGAAGCGCCCGCGGAGAACACCGGCCTGCCTTCGGGTTCCTTCGACCGTGTGTTCGCGGGCCAGTGCTGGCACTGGTTCGACCGCGCCGCCGCCGCGCGCGAGGTCTTCCGCCTGCTCAAGCCCGGCGGGAAGCTCATCCTCTGCCACTTCGACTGGACGGCCCTGCCCGGCAACCTGCTGGAGGCCACCGAGGCCCTGGTGGAGGAGTTCAGCCCTCGCGTCAAACTGGCCGTCGACCACTTCGGACAAGGCGTGGGCATCTACCCGCAGTGGTTCCGCGACGTGGGCGTGGCCGGTTTCCAGTCCCTCACGTCCTTCACCTTCGACACGCTCACGCCCTACACCCACGAAGCGTGGCGCGGGCGGATGCGCGCCAACGCGCGGATTGGCGCCATGCTCCCTCCAGAGCAGGTGGCCCGCTTCGACGCCGCGCTGGCCGCGCTCCTCACCGCGCGCTTCCCCCAGGAGCCGATGTCCGTTCCCCACCGCGTGTTCGCGCTCGTCGCGGAGCGCCCGTGAAACAGGAGTCCGCCATGGCCTCGCCCCACCTCATCCACGCCGAAGACGTTCCCTGGACCGAGCTCGCCCACGGCAGCCGCGTGGCGCTCAAGCGCAAGCAACTGGGCGCCGCCGCGCATGGGCACAAGCTCGGGTGCAGCCTGGTGGAGCTTCCTCCGGGCCGCCGCTCGTGGCCGCTGCACTACCACCTGGGCAATGAAGAGGCCGTCTATGTCCTGTCCGGCACGGGCTCGCTGCGCCTGGGGACGGAGACGCTGCCCGTGCGCGAAGGGGACTACGTCGCGCTGCCGCCGGGCGCGGAGTGCGCGCACCAGCTCATCAACGACGGCGCGGAGCCGCTGCGCTACCTGTGCTTCTCCACCATGGAGGCGCCGGACGTGCTCGTGTACCCGGACTCGAAGAAGGTGGGCGTCTTCGCGGGCGCCGCGCCCGGAGGTGACAAGGCCGCGCGCACGCTGATGGCGTACCTGCCCCTGGACGCGCAGGTGGATTACTGGGAGGGCGAGGAGCCCTGATAGGGTGGCCCGGCCATGGCCTCCCTGCTGGATGCGCTCGACCGCGAGCGGCTGCTCAAGGATTCCGCCGCCGCGTCCGGGCTCGTACCCAAGGGCGAGCCTCCCCACGTGTCGCTGCTGCGGCTGTGCGACGCGGGCCTGCTCGAGGGCGGGCTCGCCGTGGGGTATGGCGTCCGACCGGATGAGCTGGTGGGCCCCCTCACCGCGGCCATGGGCGGCGCGGCCCGGAAGTTCAAGGTCGTGGACGTGCGCGAGCGCCCCGTGCTGGAACTGCACGTCGCGGCGGGCGACGTCACGGAGCGCTGGGAGGTGGAGGACGTGTCCGCGCTCGTGCACAACCTCAACGACCTGTACCGCGACGCGGCCGACGTGCGCGCGGTGGCCGTGCTGGGGGAGTGGGAGGACTCGCTCCAACTGCTCTGCGTCGAGCGCCGCGCCCTGGGACGGCTCCTGCGGCAGCCCTTCTTCGCGCCCGTCAACGCGCGGGGGCTCCAGGACCTGATTCCGTCCCGCTGAAGCGGCTGGGCCACCCTCGACCCCGGACGCCCGGTGGGGCACCATGGGGGAATGCGCATCACGCTGGCTCTCATCGTTGGATTGCTCCTGGCGCAGGTCGCTCGCGCGGAGCCGGATTCCTTTGACCTGGGCACCGGACGCGACGGCGTGCTCAACCTCGTTTCGGGACAGGGCGTCGCCATGGGCGTGGACGCGCCCCTGGGCAAGAGCGTCGCGGCGGGGGGCCAGGAGCTGGTCGTCTCCGGCCTCAAGATCTCCGCTGGCGACCTGGTGATGATCCACGAGAGCACCGGCCTGTCCTCCGCGCCTGACGTGGGCAACACGAAGCCCGTGGCGCTGACGGGGGCGGTCACGCTGGGGCGCTGGGAACTGGCGCGGTTGGAGAAGGTGTCGTCCTCCACGCCCGCCCTCCTCACGCTGACCGCACCGCTGCGCTACGCCTACGCCTCCGGGCGCGCCCAGGTGGTGCGCGTGGCCGAGTACTCCGACGTCGTCATCGAGGCGGGCGCGCGGCTCACCGTGACGCCATGGAATGGCAAGTCCGGCGGCATCCTCGCGATGCTGGTGAGTGGGAAGGTGGTCAACGAAGGCCGCATCGACGCGGATGGCCTGGGCTCCCTGGGCGGCGTCTTCCAGGCCGACATCGCCGACCTGAATGGCTGCACGGCGCTGGAGCTGGACCATGGCAAGGGTGGCTCCGAGCGCGGCGAGGGCGTGGCTGGCAAGATTTCCCGCACCGGCATCACCACCGGGCGCGGCAACCTGACCAACGGCGGTGGCGGCGGCAACTGCGCGGCGGCCGGCGGTGGCGGTGGCGGGCACGGCGGCGTGGGCGGCATTGGCGGGCGCACGGCTTCCGGGGACGGCTCGCGCGACCAGGGCGGGCTGGGCGGCGCGGCGCTGAGCTACTCCGTGTTCGAGCGCTTCACGTTCGGCGGTGGCGGCGGCGCGGGGCAGGGCTCCGACCAGGCCGGCTCCAACGGCGCCGCAGGCGGCGGCGTGGTGTTCATCCGCTCCACCGCGTTCGAGGGCAAGGGCATCTACAGCGCCTCGGGTTCGACCGCGGGGGCCTCGTCGGGCAACGACGGCGCGGGCGGTGGCGGCGCGGGCGGCGCGGTGGTGCTGCGCGCGGTGGACATCGTGAACTGCGGCGGGGTCGAGGCGCGGGGCGGCGCGGGCGGCAACACCCAGTTGGACAAGCAGCCCTTCGGGCCGGGCGGTGGTGGCGCCGGGGGCCGCATCCTGCTCGAGGGCAAGACCCTCGCGTGTGTGCCCAACGCGAGCGCGGGCAGCGCGGGCGTGTCCGCCTACCCGGGCGCGGGTTCGTACGGCGCGGGGCCGGCCACCACGACGTCGGATGCCGGCACTCCGGACGGGGGCTCGGGCACGTCCACGGGGACGGTGCAGGAGCTGTCCCAGTCCTTCCAGGTCCCCGTCACGCCTGTCATCACGGCGCCGGTGGCGGGCGAGGCGTCCACCACCACGCGCCCTCGCTTCGAAGGGACCGCGGGCACGAACGGGCCGGTCGTCCACCTCGTCGTGGATGGGCGGGAGATTGGCGCGGCGGTGCCGGGCTCGGATGGCCGCTTCACCTACGACCCCACCGCGCCGCTGAGCGCGGGCGCGCATGACGTCGTCGCGTGGGCGGAGTCGCTGGGCGTGGCGAGCAAGCCCTCCACGCCGGTGCGCTTCACCACGCCCGCGGTGGTGCTCGCGGACGGTGGCGTCGTGCAGATGGCCGTGCTGGTGGTTCCCTCGAACGGGGACACGGTGGGGCCCACGCCGCTGTTCGCCGGCACCGCGGCCAATGGCGTCAGCGTGGGCGTCGTGATTGACGACGGGCCGGACAACATCGTGCCGTTGGACCTGCTGGGCCGCTTCCGCTACCAGGTGCCGGCCACCGCGCCGCTGAGCGTGGGCACGCACAAGGTCACGGTGCACGCGCACAACGAGGCGGGCGATGACGGGCCGTACTCCGACGTCGTGGGCTTCGAGGTGGTGGTGCCCGGCGCGGACGGCGGAACGGATGGCGGCTCCGACGCGGGCCCGGTGGATCCTGCGACGCCCAGGGTGCTCGTGCCCGAGGAGGGCTCGACGGTGGATCCGACCTTCATGTTCGTGGGCGTGGCGCTGCCCGGCACGTCCGTGCGACTGGAGCTGGACGGCACGGCGCTCGCGACCGCCACCGCGGATGACGAAGGCGTCTTCCGCCACGTGCTGACGGCGGACAAGGCGCTCGCGACGGGGGCGCACAAGGTCGTCGCCCAGGTCGTGACGCCGCAGGGCGAGGCGGGGCTGCGTTCACCGGAGGTGGACTTCCAGGTGCGAGGCCCCACCGACCTGGACGTGGGCTGCGGCTGCGGCTCGGCGCCCGCGGGGATGATCAGCCTCTGGGCGCTGGTGGGCCTGGGCGCCCTGGTGCGCCGCCGCCGGGCGCGGAGCTGACAGGGGCAGGGCGCGGCTGCCTTTGGGGCGCCGCGCCCAGACCGGTCACGGCGCGTCGGCCATGTCGTCGAGCTGTCCCTGTGCTGCCTCGCGGTAGTAGGGGACGACTTCGACAGAGAGCACGTCGCGCATCTCCTGGCGCGCTCGCTCGTAATCGCCCGCGTCCTGGTACCGGAACATCCGGTGCAGCGCATCCATGAGTCTGTTGGATCCGTCCGTGATGCGGCGGGCGCACTCGCGCAGGAGCGTGAGCGCACCGGCATCGGTCCGGAGGGCTTCGGAGGCGCTGTCGATGCCGACTTCGTCAGCGGTGCGGAGGAGGAGCGCGCGCACGTCCTGCGTGAGGGCCAGGGGGGCTCCCTCTCGCAGCACACGACGCGACAGGTCCCGTATCGCGTCCCAATCGGGTCGGGCGGTCATCTAACGCTTCCTCGGCTTCGGCCCGCACATATCGACAGGCCACTCGTGTTGTCCCTCGCAGCGGCGGAGACAGGCTGTGCAGGGACCATCGAGTCTACCGTCGGCACAGTCGTTCCATGCGCGGATGCACCGCTGCTTCCATTCGGGAAGGTGGGCGTTGTGCGCGAACTCATCCTCCTTCGCTTGAGATGACGTGATCGCGGCCGCACTCCCGGCGCCTGCGGCGGCTCCCATGAGGGCTGCCGCTTCGCCCGCCGTGAGTCCACACGCGGCCGGATTGCCCGGGTGTGCCTCCACACAGCACGTCACACTGTCGAGGCACGTCGCGGTCGCGCAGCCCGTCGTCAACACGCTGCACAGCGCCAGCGCGAGCCAGGAATACCCAGAGTGTGATTCCATGTTTATCAAGAAATACTAGTTCATGACGGCCCGCCAGGCGTCCGGCGGGGCTGGCGGGCGCGGCGTGGGGGTGGCCGTTATCTTCCCGCGCTCGAAGGCGTCCCGGCTCCCGGGACGACAGGGTGGCGCGCGTGACGACGGACGTGTCCTCGGAAGAAGCTTCATCACGGCGGGCCCGGCGCTCGGCCGGGGCTCCCGGCTGGCGGTCGGTGCTGTCCCTCCTCCTGGGGTTGGGCCTGCCCGTCGCGCTGCACGTCTACATCGGCCTGCGCCTCTTCACCGCGCCCGGCTGGCCCGCTCCCTGGGCCGCCGTGGGCTGGGGACTGCTGGGCCTCTGCTTCCTCGTCCTGCTGGCGGGTTTCCGCGCCGCCCGCCGTGAGGCCACCGGCTTCTCCCGCGTCATCCAGTGGGGCGCGTACCTCTGGCTGGGCGCGTTCGGCATCTTCCTCACCGCCGTGCTGGCCTCGGACGTCGTCGGCGCCGTGCTGTCCCTGTCCGGCACCGTCACGGACATGCACGCGCTCGCCCGGGGCCGCGCGGCCGCCGTGCTGGGCACCGTCGTGCCCGCCGTGGCCTTCGCCTTCGTCACCGCGCGCGGCAAGGCCCGCGTGGAGCGCACCACCGTGGCGCTCAAGGACCTGGGCCCGGGCCTGGAGGGCTTGCGCGTCGTGCAGCTGTCCGACGTGCACGTGGGCCCCACCCTGGACGGCGTGTGGCTCCAGCGCGTGGTGGACCAGGTCAACGCCCTGAAGCCGGACATCGTGGCCATCACCGGCGACCTGGTGGACGGCTCCGTGGAGGAGCTTCGCGACCAGATGACGCCGCTCGCGTCCCTCAAGGCTCCGCTGGGCGTCTACTACGTCACCGGAAACCACGAGTTCTACCACGGCGCCCGCGCCTGGATGGCCGAGGTCGCCCGGCTGGGCATCACCGTCCTCACCAACGAACACCGCGTCGTGGAGCGCGGTGGCGCCCGGCTCGTCGTCGCAGGCGTCACCGACCACGATGCCGGCCACATCGATCCGCCCCTGGAGAGCCGCCCCGACCTCGCGCTCGCTGGCGCCCCGCCGGACGTGCCCCGCCTGCTGCTGGCCCACCAGCCCCGCACCGCCCTGTCCCTGCAGGGCCTGCGCGTGGACCTCCAGCTGTCCGGCCACACCCACGGCGGGCAGATCTTCCCCTTCATGTTCTTCGTGAAGCTCCAGCAGCCCGTCGTCCAGGGCCTGGCCACCGTCGCCGGGACCCGGGTCTATACGCACCGCGGCACGGGCTACTGGGGCCCCCCGTTGCGCCTGGGCCCCGCCCCGGAGATCGCGTCCCTCACCCTGGTAGGAACTCCCCGTTCTGGCGGTGATTCAAGCCAAGCTTGATATTTCCGTTCTTGCTGCTTATTGTTTGGGGCGTGTCCACCGCACCATCTTCCCTCCTTGTCCCGGAATTCGCTTTCAGCCGTCCCACGGCGCCCGCGGTCCCGGGTGCGCGGCGCGGGGCCCGGGTCCCGGTCGCTTCGCCCCGGACGGGGAAGGCGGCGCCGGTCCTGCTGGTGGTCTCCGAGGCCCCGGAGGTCCGGCTGGCGGTGGCGCGTGAGGTGGGGCTGGCGTGCCGGATCGTGACGTCGCTGGGGGCGACGTCGGCGGACCGGCGGCTGGACATGGGCGTGGAGGTGGACGGGCTGGTGCTGGACCTGGACGCGGATCGCCGCGTCGTGAGCGATTTCCTCTGCCGTCTGGTGGACCGGGGCTTCCACGGTCCGCGCATCCTCCTGTCCTCTGGTTTCCGTCCTGAAGCGAGCGCCACCTTCCTGACGGCCTGTGACACCCACTTCGCACTCGGCCGGCCCTGGCGCGCCGGTGAGCTGCGCTCGCTCTTGGAGAGGGTCCTTGGGGTCTCCCACCTCGCTCAATCCGCAAGCAGTCCGTGACTCCCGCCGTGGTGACGCTCCCCGCCTGGCGCCGTTGACGGCGCGGGTGGCGGACGCGGGCCACGGTTTGTTCACTGGTATCGCCGGGGCGTCCGCGGGCGCCGCGCGCAGCGCGTACCTGGCGCTGGTGCTCTTCGCCGGCGGCATGGCCCGCTGCGCGACGGGGCGCTCGCGCGACGGGCTGCCCCAGCTCAAGCGCTGCCTGTTCCGCGTGGCGCAGGTGCCGGTGGACCTGGTGCTGATGCTGGGCGGGCGCGTGCTGTCCGCCGTGCAGGTGGTGACGGGCCTGGAGCCCGTGGGCCGCCGGCTGACGGACGCGGAGGTGGACCGGCTGCGTCCCATCTTCGGCGACAGCCTGGACTACCGCTGCGTGCGCGTGAAGGAAGGCGCGCTGGGCCTGCTGGGTCTGCCGGGCCGCGCGTTCGCCCATGGGGATGTCCTCTTCATCCCGCCCGGCTACGGCGCGGTGGGCTTCCGGCTGCTGGTGCACGAGCTCACGCACGTGTGGCAGCACCAGCACGGCGGCACGGGCTACCTGAGCGGCGCGCTCGCCGCGCAATACCTGGGTGACGGCTACGACTGGCGCAAGGCCGTGGGTCACCGGCGCTGGGCGGAGCTCAACCCGGAGCAGCAGGCCCAGTTCATCGAGGACGCCGCCGACGCGCAGCTCATCCCCCACGTGGGCCGCCCCACGCCCCAGCAGCGGCTGCGTGGCTGGAGCGACGCCGCCCTGTGCCTGCTGGACGAGGCCCTGGACTGCCTCTACGCCGGACGTGGCGCGCCGTGAGGCCGCCGGCTCCCGAGGCGGCCCGGTGAAGTCTCCGAGCCCCGGGAGCTCCCGGAGTCCCGTCCCATGACGGCGCGCACCGCCCGGCCCGGCGGAGCGCCCGAGGGCCGCTGCCTGCAAGCCCTGACCTGGCGGCGCCTGGAGTCCCCCGGCACCGAGCACTTCGAGCTGTGGGAGTCCGCCGAAGGCCCGCTCCTCGCCGGCACCGTGGTGCTGGTGGGCGAGGGCCTTCCGCTGCTCGTGCGCTACACGGTGGCGTGCGACCCGGACTGGCACACGCGCGAGGCGCGGCTGGCCGTGCACCAGGGCGGCACGCGGCGCACGCTGGTGCTCCAGGTGGATGACCACCAGCGCTGGTGGCGCGACGGGCGCGAGGTGCCGGAGCTGCGCGGGTGCGTGGACGTGGACCTGAGCGTCACCCCCTCCACCAACACGCTGCCCATCCGCCGGCTGGGGCTGGAGCAAGGCCAGTCCCGGGACGTGACGGCCGCGTGGGTGCGGCTGCCGGAGCTGTCCCTGGAGCGGCTGGAGCAGCGCTACACCCGGCTGTCCTCCACCCGCTACCGCTACGAGAGCGCGGGAGGCGCCTTCGTCGCCGAGGTGGACACCGACGCCCTGGGGCTCGTCACGCACTACCCGGACGGCTGGGAGCGCGTCGCCACCGCGGACGGTTGACCCTCCCGGCGCAACCCCGGGGCCCCGAACCCGGACAATCTCCCAGACCTTCCAGGGTTCGCGTGTCGTTTCATGTGGGCTAATGGAGCCATGAACGACGCGCTTCCGGTGGACGGGGGAATGCGGGACTACCTGCCATATAGGGATGGGCCCGGGTGACGTGGCGGGTTATAACGACCTCTGAACTGCTCCGGCGGTGGAGGGGTCGCGAGCCTTGCGGCCACCCCACCGGACGTCACGTGCAAGGTTGATGTGGTGAAAACCCACCCCCGAGGTCCTCTCGCTTCCGGCCGCCTCCGGAAGAAGCCCCGTGTGGCGCCCGCGTCAGCGGCGGCGCTGTCGCGGCGGCAGTTGGAGCGCAAGCTGGCGGTCAGCGTGGGGGCGGCGGCCCGGGCCGCGCGGCTGCGGGCTGGCCTCACGCAGGCGGACGTGGCGGATCGCGTCGGCATCGCGTCGGAGGTCTACGGCCGGCTGGAGCGGGGCAAGATGATGCCCAGCGTCCCCACGCTGTTCCGCCTGTGTCTGGCGCTGCAGCTGTCCGCGGACGCGTCCCTGGGGCTGGCCCTGGCGGCGGCGGCGGGCGCGGGGCTGTGGGAGGAGGACTCCACGGACAAGGACGACCTGCCGGAGATGCGCCGCCTGCTCCGCGCGGTGCGCCGGCTGCCGCGCCCCCAGCTCAAGCTGATGAGCCTGGTGGCCAGCGCCATCCTGCCCACGCGCCGCTGAAGGGGCCTCTCAGGGCGCGGACGCGGGCGGGCGGGCCGTGCCCGCGCGCGGATCGGCTTTCGTCACCCGCCACACCCAGCCGGACGGGGTGGAGTCTCGCTGCGCGGTGTTCACGTCCACCGCGTACACGTCCAGGGTGTGCTCGCCCACGGGCAGGTCCTTCAGGCGCCATGGGGATTCGCAGGGGATGTAGAGGCTGCCATCCAGCGAGCACCAGAACACGGGCTTCAGCGTGGTGGCGGTGAAGACGAAGGTGGCCTCCCTGGAGGGCGTGGCCCCGGGGGGCCCTTCGTCGATGAACGTGTCCGGTCCTTCATTGCCCGCGCGCGCCAGCGACGGCGGGAAGAGCAGCGGCATCAACATCAGGCCCAACAGCAGTGACGCGAGCAGTCCGTGAGGAAGGTAGCGCAGGGACGGCGGGGGAATCATAAGCAGGCTCGCGTGACGCCGGGCGCCACGCGAACCCTGCCTTGGTGCATGTCGTTGGAGAGTGCTCTGGGAGGGTTGGGGCGTTCCACCATGGGCATGGCGTCCGGGAATGGGAAAGGGCGACTTCCTGGAAGGTGGGGATGGATCCGAAATGGGGCGCCCCGTCCCGGGGAGCGGTCCCGTCATCCACGGCGAGACTTGACGCGGAGTGCAAATGTCCTCCAGCGGAAAAGGTCCGCTGCCTGCACGGCCCCGGGCGGGTGGTGATGGCACGCGTCACGGAGCAGCGCTTGTCAGGGCGGACATCCCCTGGCCTCATGGATGCCGGCCGGGACCTTCCTTGCACGAACGCCATCGCCCATGACCTTCGCGAAGAGGAGCACCCCCTGGCACGCCGCCGCGCTGGTGCTTTGCCTGTGCCTGTCGTGGCCGGCTCGAGCCCAATCTCCTGAAGCGGACCCTGGCAGTGCCCGGCTGGGCGACACCCTGGACGCGGGCCTGCCCGTCACGGAGGAGAACCTCACCCCCGGCGTTGCCCCGCGGAGCATGGGCGCGCCGTGGACGGAAGGGGACGGTCCCCAGGACGGGGGCACGGGCTCGGTCTCGAAGGAGGCGGACCTCCAGCGCACCACGGACGGCGGCTGGGCGGTGGAGCCCGGCGCGGCTGCTGGCGCGGACGGGGGCCCTTCGCTGGCGGCCTTCGTGCCGCCCGCGCTGGTGAGGGACTCGCCCGCGCCGTACCCGCCCCGGCTGGTGGGCGAGGGCGTGGCGGGCACGGTGAAGCTGGAGCTGCTGGTGGACGAGGCGGGCGAGGTGGACTCCGCCACGCTGGTGGACGGCGTGCACCCGCTGCTCAACGAGGCAGCCCTGCACGCGGCGCCTTCCTTGCGCTTCTCTCCCGCGATGATGGAGGGCCAGCCCGTCGCGGTGCGCCTGTTCTTCGAGTACCGCTTCGAGGCGCCCGTCCCGGTGGCCACCGGCGCGGACGGCGGCGTTCCCATGCCGCAGGGCCCCATCACCCTCAAGGGCCTGGTGCGGGAGAAGGGCAACCGCCGGCCGTTGATTGGGGCGACGCTGGTGTCGGACGCGGCGCCGGACTCGCCGGTGCAGACGGACGAGAACGGCCGCTTCGAGGCGCGCTTCCCCACGGGCGGCCAGGCGGTGCGCGTGTTCGCCCCCGGCCACAAGCCCGGCCTGTTCCGCGAGGCGCTGAAGTCCACCGAGTCGCTGGAGGTCGTCTACGGCCTGGAGCCGCTCGTGCTGAACCCCTACGAGACGGTGGTGCGCGGCGACCGCGAGCGCACGGAGGTGAGCCGCATCACGCTGCACGACGCGGAGCTGCGGGAAGTGCCCGGCACCATGGGCGACCCCTTCCGCGTGGTCATGCTGCTGCCGGGCGTGGGCAGCATGCTGTCCGGCGTGGCGTACCCGGTGGTGCGCGGCAGCCAGCCCGCGTCCACGGGCTACTTCCTGGACGGCATCCGCATCCCCATCCTCTTCCACCTGTTCCTGGGGCCCGCGGTCATCCACCCGGACTTCCTGGACGCCATCGACTTCTATCCGGGCTCGCCGCCGCCGCGGTACGGCCGGCTGATGGGCGGCGCCATCGACGGACGCCTCACCCGGCCTCGCGACGACCGCGTGCACGGCAGCGCCTACGCGGACTTCATCAACGCGGGCTTCTTCATCGAGACGCCCTTCAAGTCCACCGGCACCAACGTCAGCCTCGCGGGCCGCTATTCCTATACGCCGTGGATCATCGCGCTGGCGGCCAATCAGTTGCAGGACCCGCCGCCCCCGGGCCGCACCAACCCGAAGGTGGTGTTGGACTTCTGGGACTACCAGGCCCGCGTGGAGCAGGACGTGGGGCAGGGCAAGCTGCGGCTGTTTGCCTTTGGCTCGTCGGACACGTTCGGCTCGGAGGCGCAGGACGACCAGGGCGACACCGCGCTCCAGTCCGTCGCCTTCCACCGCGTGGACCTGCGCGGCCGCCACCCGCTGGGCAAGGGCGAGCTCGAGATTGGCGGGACGTGGGGCCTGGACCGCTTCGCTGTCGTGTCTCGCGGGCCGGACAACGGGAACGAAATCTACATCGACCAGGACAACTTCTCCGGGCGCCTGGGCTACAGCGTGCCATTGGATGAGCGGCTGCTGCTGCGCGCGGGCGCGGACCTGGAGCACAAGCGCGCCATCGTGGACGTGCTCACGGTGGAGAACGGCCGGCCGGTGGAGGAGGACACGGTGCGCGTGCCCGTGGCGCTGGCCACCTTCACCGGCGCGTACGCGGAAGGGGTGTGGACGCCCAATGACAGATGGACGGTGGTGCCCGGCCTGCGCCTGGACAGCTACCACCTGTCCGGCGGCTTCGACCACAAGGTCATCGAGCCGCGCCTCACCGTGCGCCACAGGCTCACCGACACCGTGACGCTCAAGGGCGGCGCCGGCATCTTCCACCAGCCGCCCACCACCCTCATCAGCCTGCCGGTGGTGGACGTGGGCAGTCTGTTGTTGGGCCTCCAGGAAGGCGTGCAGCTGTCCACGGGCGTGGAGTGGAAGGCCTTCGACAAGTGGGAGGTGGGGCTGGACGTCTATGTGAACCCCATGCTGCGCACCATCGAGCTCACACCCTTCTCCGACGAGGGCCTCACGGACGACATCGGAGACCCGGGGGACCCGGACGTCGTTGAGCCTCCGCCCGGTGGGGGCCCTCCTCGCCAGGACGGCTTCCGCCGGGTGCGCGCGCGGCAGATCGACGTCGATAGACCGCCTGTCAGCCGGGACGACTGGGACATCCCGGACTTCACCAGCCATGGCCTGGCGTATGGGTTGGAATTGCTCATCCGCTACCCGCTGGGGAACAACTGGTTCGGCTGGCTTTCGTACAGCCTCCAGCGCAGCACGCGGCGCACCACCTTCTATCGATATGACTCGTCAGGTCGGGCCATCTCCGAGGACTCCGCGGACCTGCCCTTCGCGTTCGACCAGACACACATCTTGAACCTGGTGGTCAGCCACAAGTTCTCCAACAACATCACCCTGGGAGGCGTGCTCCACTTCAACAGCGGACGCCCGGAGTACGGCACCCTGGGAAGCCAGACGCACCGCGAGGGCGTGGACTCAGACGGCCGCCCCGCGTGGGTGCAGGTGGATCGCGATCAGGTGGACCGGCTGCCGCCCTTCTTCCGCTTCGACCTGCGCGTCTCCAAGGCCTGGGCCTACGAGACGTTCACCCTGGAGGCCTATCTGGACATGCTCAACGTCACCCTCAACACGGAGACGCTGGGCTTCGACTACCTGGGCGGCGGCTACAGCCGGCAACCCCTGACCAAGAGTGCGGTGGGACTGCCCATTGCCCTGCCCATCATTGGCGTCAAGGGCCGGTACTGACCTGTCCTGAAGGGCAGGTCCACTGCTCGGGGGTGAACCGATTTTCGCGCACCCTGCCCTCCAGGGCTGCTCCACTCTTGGCCAGATGTGTCAGTATTCCGTGAGACGCGGGTTTTTCCAGCCTGCCCGGCACCGACGTGAAGGGTGGGGGAACAGACCTGTAGCGTCGGGGGGAGCACGATGATGGGTTTGTCCTGGGGGCCGGGAATGGCTCCGGCATGGGAACTGCCCGCTGACAGCGAGACGCCCTGCGTCCTCCTCGAGCCGCTGCACGGGGAGACAGGCGAAGCGCTCGACTTCCGCTGGACGTCCATGAACGTCCCGGCGGAGGGCTGGGTGCGCTCCCTGGAGCTGGGTCGCCACGTGTCCCTGTGGGCGCGTGAGGGCGCCGCGCTGTTCGACGTGGCGACGTTCGTGCGCGTGCTGATGCGCGGTGTTCCGCATGTGGGCCTGCTGCCGGGGGACCCGGCGGGGCGGCGGTACGTGGTGGTGCGCCACGGAGAGGGATTGGCTTTGTGGCTGCTCCCTCGGGACGAGGGCCAGGCGGCGGACGCGCATCAGGCGGACCGGGAGCGGGCGGCGCGGCAGGAGGTGGAGGCGGCGCTGGCCAGGGCGGAGCAGACGGTGAGCGCGCTGCGGGAGGCGGAGGAGCGCTACCGGCTGGCGACGCGCGCCACGCATGACGTGCTGTGGGACTGGCACTTCGCCACGGACCACGTGCGGTGGGACCCGGGCACGGGGAACGCGTTCGGCCACGCCACGTCCATCCTGGAGCACAAGCTGGGCTGGTGGGGCGAGCGCGTGCACGACGACGACCGGGACCGGGTGGTGGACCGGCTGGTGGAGTTCGTCGCGTCCACGGGCGACGTCTGGAGCGAGGAGTACCGCTTCCAACGCGCGGACGGCAGCTGGGCGCATGTCCTGGACCGGGGCGTGCTGGCGCGCGACGACGAGGGGCGCCCGGTGCGGATGATTGGCTCGATGATGGACGTCACCGAGCGCACCCGCCAGATGGAGACGATGGTGGAGGAGGCGCGCTTCCGCGAGCGCTTCATCGGCATCCTGGGGCACGACCTGCGCAACCCGCTCAACGCCATCGTGCTGTCGGCGCGGGCGCAGAAGCGCCGGGGGCCGCTGGAGTGCACGCCGGAGCAGCACCGTCAGCATGCGCAGCGGATTGAGTCTTCCGCGACGCGCATGGGGAACATGATCGCGGACCTGCTGGATTTGACGCGCGCCCGGCTGGCCGGCGGCATCCCGCTGCGCAAGGCCCCCACGGACCTGGGGGCGGTGTGTCAGCAGGTGGTGGACGAATTGTCCGCGGCGTACCCGGACCGCGCGGTGGCGGTGGACGTGGACGGCAAGGCGGAAGGGGAGTGGGACGCGGAGCGGCTGGCGCAGGTGCTCTCCAACCTGGTGGGCAACGCGCTGGAGCACGGCAGCCCGGACGCGCCGGTGTTCCTGCGCTGCTGGGCGAAGGGCGAGCACCAGGTGCTGGAGGTGCAGAACCCCGGTGCGCCCATTCCGGAGGAGCTGCGCGAGCGGCTGTTTGATCCGTTCCACCAGGGCGAGGGCGAGCGTGAGCAGGGCGGCCGGCGCAACAGCGGGCTGGGGCTGGGGTTGTTCATCGTGAAGGAGATTGTCCTGGCCCACGGGGGGACGGTGGAGGTGACGTCGACGCAGAAGGACGGCACGACGTTCACGGTGCGGCTGCCTCGGCCGCCGCGCCCGAAGGCGAAGGCGAAGGCCGGCAGGAGCAGGACGCGGACTGCCTGACCTTTTTGGAAGGGGTGAGCGTTCGCAGCCATGCGCTGAGGGAGGGAGCGTCCGCCGCCGCACGCCGCGCGTGTTGTGCGAAGGACCGAAGGGGATGGGCCGGGAGGGCAGGGGTGCTGCTCGCTTCGTCGGAGTGCGTTTACCGGTTGATCAGGCCGCACGGCTCGTGAGGCCCTCACGCGGAGGCAGTCCCCATGCAGCTCAATCCCCCTCGCAATGTTTCATTCCGTTCCTCCCCCTGGACGGCGCTCTTCTGTCTGGCCGCGGCGCTGGTGGGCTGCGGTGCTCCCATCGACGAAGCCACGGAGGTGACGGGCCAGTCCCCGGACGCGCTCGTCTCCTCCAATGGGCTGACGGTGAATGGGCTGACAGTGAATGGCCTCACGGTGAATGGGCTGACAGTGAATGGCCTCACTGTGAATGGCCTGACGGTGAATGGCCTGTCCACGAACGCGTTCCAGACCTGGTTCCACCAGGACCCCGCCACGGCGGAGATGGTGATGCGCTACGTGGTGAGGTGCTCGATGGCGGCGGGGATGACGCTGACCTACCAGTCGCCGTCCACGGGGAAGAGCTACCTGTGGGACGGGAGTCTGGGATTGGCGCCGGGGTGGGCCGGGGGACAGCCGGCGACGGTGGCGGAGCAGCAGGTGGTGAGCGCGTGTCTGGCGGCGCACGCGAACAAGTACGGCGTGCACGTGAACATCTCCGTGCTGGGGCGCGACGCGGTGGGCGGGACGATGCCGTACTCCACGGACGAGCTGAGCACCTACAACGAGAAGGAGGCGTGCTTCTTCGGCAACCTCTTCACGGGCGAGGGCACGTTCGCGGCGAACGACGGCGCGTACCTGGACTACGACGAGAGCACGGTGCGCACCTGCGGCCTGTCGTCCTGGAGCGACACGACGGCGTGCACGCCGATGAAGCACGTGGGCGCATGCCGGTACTACTGCACGCTGGACGCCACGCGGACGTACTACACGCGCTGCACGTACAACGGCGTGAACTACCGGCCCATCACCACGCGCATGCTGCCCCAGGACATCTACCGCTGCGGCGACGGCGTGTGTCAGCTGACGGAGAAGTGCGGCGGCAGCAACACGGCGGACAGCTGCGCGGCGGACTGCGGCCCCTGCAAGTAGTCAGCGGGGCTTCCTCAAGTGGAGCGGGGCCGCGCGGCGTGGAGCCGGTAGCGCGTGACGAGGTCCCCCCACCAGAGGCCGATGGTCGCGACCGTGGCCGCTCCATCCTGGCCGTGGCGCACGGGGTGGTCCATGCGGATGGCGTCCCAGCCCCGGTGCTCGAGCACCACGCGGGTGCCGCCGAAGGTGGGCTCGAAGCGGACGTCGACCTCGGTGGTCTCTCCGGGGGAGAAGTTGCTCGCACGCCATTGGAAGACGAGCCGCGCGCCGGGCTCCCAGACGAGCACGCGGCCGATTTCGTAGATGTCGTTTTCGAAGGACTCCAGCAGCCGGCCGCCGGGGCCTGGCGGTTCGAAGCGCAGGACGCCGCGAGGGTTCTGCAGGCCGCGGTAGCGCGGGCCCTTCTTCCACCAGAGGTCGGTCTCCTCGGTGAAGACCTCGAAGGCGTCCAGCGGGGACACGGCGACGAAGGTGGTGACGCGGGCGCGGTCGGCCGTCATGACTTGCGGCCTCTGGAGGGCTTCGTGCCGCGGGTGCGTTCGGCGTGGGCCTTGAAGGCGCCCAGCTGGTCACCCCAGAAGGACTCCACCTCGTCCAGCCAGCCGCGCAGGGCGGCGAAGGGCTCCGGGCGCAGCGAGTAGACGCGCACGCGGGCGTCGTCCGAGTCGATGCGCTCCTCCACGAGCCCCGTCTGGCGCAGCACGCGCAAGTGGCGCGACATGGCCGGGGGGCTCATGTCGAACGCGGCGGCCAGCTCTCCCGCGGGGTGGGGCCGGTGGCGCAGCCGGTCCACGACGCCCCGGCGCGTGGGGTCGGCGAGGGCGGCCAGGGTGCGGTCGAGCGCGGACGGGGTGGCCATGGCGGACGAACCTACTTCGGGCCGAAGACGCGCTGGGTGAACCACCAGCGGTGGCCTTCGAGGTCCTCGGCGCCGTAGGTGCGGTTGGTGCCCCAGTCGTCGCCGTAGTTCTTGGTCTCGGGCTCCATGAGGATGGCGGCGCCGGCCGCGCGAGCCTGGGCGCAGTGGGCGTCCACGTCGTCCACGTAGACCGTGAGGGTCTGCGTGTTGACGCCCCCGTGCAGCCGGGGGCTCTGGTGGAGGCCGTGGCGCCCGGAGGAGTTCACCATGATGACGCCGTCGCCGTAGGCCAGCTCCGCGTGCACGATGCTGTTGTCCGCGCCCTCCACCTTGAGGCGCGTCTGGAAGCCGAACGCGCGCTCCAGCCAGTCGATGGCGGCGGGAGCGTCCACGTAGAAGAGGCTGGAGGAGATGCGCGGCCAGTCCTCGGGGATGGGCTTCATGGCGGTGACTCCGGGCGGACGAATTTCGTTAACGTCAGGGTGAATGATTAACCCTGACGTTAACGGTCGTCAATCCGTGAGCCGCTAGAAGACGCCCGGCAGAGGCCGGTCGCGGCCGGGCATCCGGGGGGCCTGGGCGGGGTCGGTGGACGGCGCCTCTTGCGGTCCGAGGATGGCCGGCAGGGAGGCCGTGAGCCGCCCCACGTACAGCAGGCCCCGGAAGGGCTCGTTGGGAGCGGACTCGCGCAGCTGGAGGTACGGGCTCAGGCCGGGGCGGGCGGCCACCGCCGGCGCGGGCGTGGCGCCCACGATGCCGCAGACCAGCTTGCTGTCGCGGTTCAGGTCGCAGCCCCATCGCGTGCCCTGCGCGTAGCTCATGTCCAGCACGACGAGCGAACGGTTCTCCTTCATCAGGTGCGCCATGGGGGTGAAGGACGGGTCCCACTGCGTGCCCTTCTCCATCTGCGTGTGCGTGTTGCCGGCGAGCACCACCTGGACCTCGTCCGGCTTCACGGCACGGCGCTTCGTCCAGACCTGGGCCAGGGCCGCGTCGCGCTCGCTGCCGTTCATCAGGTCCGTGTCGTAGGCCACCACCGTCACCCTCAGGCCCGCCGCGCGCAGGGCCCGCACGCGGTCGATGAGTTCCATGACGGCGCGGCTGCTGCGGCCGTCCTGGTACGTGCGCGTCCAGAAGCGGCCTTCCAGCAGCGCGTCCTGGTCGGCCGGGGCGCCGGGGCTGGACAGGTACGCGTTCACGCGCGCCTGCTCCGTGTCGGGGATGGACAGGCCCAGTGTCACCGCGAGCCCGGATTGGGCCGCCTGGCACACCACGTGGCCCACCACTTCCGGCACTTCGTTGGAGCCCAGCTGCTCGCCGATGAGCAGCGTGAGGCCCGGGTGCAGGAGTTCCGGCAGGCCGCGCACGGACGTGGTGCACGGGCCTTCCGCGACGGCCTCATCCTTCCAGCGCTCCAGGTAGAACTCCGGCGCGCGGACGGGGGCGGGGCGTTTGTCTTCCGCCGCGTTGCCGGCGAGGACTTCGACAGAGGGCGCGGACTCCAGCCGCAGCGTGAGGGCCTGCTCCAGGTCCAGGTCGCGGGTGCCCTGCTGGGCGCCGCGCAGCATGGACAGCCGCTTGGTCATCGCGTCGTCCTGGTCGAAGTCCACCTCCTTCACGAAGGGATTGGACACTTGCTCCCCGCGTTCCAGGTAGACCTTCCACCACACCTTCTTCCACTCAACGTCATTGCCCGCCGCCTGCTGCGTCATGCGGAAGATGCGCACGACGGACTGGCGCGGGCTCAGTGCAATGCCTGTCACCAGGTAGCGCGTGTGTGTGGTGTTGCGCGAGCCGGCCCGGTCGGGTTCGGACCAGGTGGTGACGAGCTGGTTGGGGTCCTCCGTTTCCTCGAACGCGTAGCCCTGCTCCTCCAGCAGCTGGCGTGTGGCGGCGAGCGCCTCCGTCAGCGGCTTCTGGAAGACGTGCTCGTACTTGGGCAGCTCCGCTTCGGGTGCACGCTTCGAATGGGCACAGCCGACGGACAGCAGGGTCAATGCGACGACGAGCCAACGACAATGCATTCTGCCCCCCCCGGGAGAAATGCGAAGCGCCTCGCAGTAAAGCCTATGTCGCGCCGGAAAGGACAGAGGGGCTGTCTGGACGTCAGCCTGGGCTCATCGGTTCCAGCTCCAGGTCTCCGGATCCCAGGTGGTGATGGCGGCCCCTTCCAGGACGGGATCGAGGAAGCGCTTCGCGGCTTCGGTCACTTTCTCAAGTGTGGCCCAGGGGAGTTGATTGTCCTGGGCCATGTCTGTGTAAGGCTTCTCCCAAGCGGGAGATGGGGGCGGAATCATGAGCGGTGGGGGATGGGTATCGCGGAAGGTGAAGGTCTGGTGGATGGCACTCCGCAGTCGCGAGGCATCCAGTGCGCCCGTGCTCGCCAGCAGTGGGATGTCAGGGAGGTCCTTGACGCGGGAGTTCGGGCTCCAGCGCGGCATCGTATAGGCATGCAGCTTTTCCGCGAGATGGGTTTCGATGGGATAGAGCCGCAGGCGGGGCGGAGCGATGCCGGCGAAGCCAAGCACATTTGGAGCTGTGACTTCGGCCGGTGTTCCCAGCATGGGCTCACCGAAGGCAACATCCACGTCGAAAGGGCGACTGTAGAGCTTCTGCGCGAGCCGACTTTCTACCCGAAACCGCAGTCCTTCGTACCGCATGCCCTCGTTCTGGATTCTGGAGTGCTCTTCGTTTGAGCGGACGTCGAACACGAAGAAGTCTCCGAGATCGATTCTCGCGGCATCCTGGAGTTGGATCAGCAGTCTGCCCGGGTCTCCCTGAACACGAAGGTCGATATCCTTCGTCGCTCTTGCCCGCGCGACGCGAAGCTCCAGGACGAGTCCCCCCTTGAGAGTGACCTCTGGGCCCAGCTTTGCTTCGACGCGCGCGAGGAACCGGTGGAAGACCAGCAACTCCCGTTGACGTTCAATCGGGTGCTCCCGCTTCAGGGCCTCCTTCCGGAGGTGGTCTTCCAGTGCTTGCTTGAAGGCGGCGGGCGAATCGTAGGTGCGGCTCTTCACGTACCCAGGCCTCCGAAGGGCTTCAGTGCTTCCTCCACCGCAGGGAGACTCCCGCGGACGATGCCTCGATGCAGGGCCTGCCGAGCGGCCTGACGCATCAGGTCCGGGGTCAGTGCGCTTCGCGCGCAGTCATCGAGCGTCCTGCTGGGAGACGTGACCTTGACTGAGCCGACCCAGTGGCGCTCGGAATCGAGCAGGTCGGCATGGTGGATCACGACGAGCTTCGGTACGCGCAGGCGGCGTTTCCGCCAGGACTCTGGAAGCGTCAGGTGGATCCGCGCGGGCAGGACGTCGGAGAGGTCGTAGAGCGCGAGGGCTGTCTGATGCGAGAAGGTTCCCACCTTCTCTGACCAGAGCCATACCGCGACGAGGTCCTCGTGCTCGCCCGCTGGGAAGTGCACCAGCCGGTAGATTCCTCGCTGGACTCGCGAAGCCCGGCCGATGCGCACGTAGTGGGCGAGCAGTTGGGGTGAGTAGCCCGCCTGGGCAGCTTGCTGCGTCGTGAAGAGGCCCTCCTGGGTCTCGGCCACGCGGTAGAGCTGGTCCCAGTCCGGCTTGATTGGGGGCTCCGTGCTCATGCACGAAAGTATAATTCCACTTTAGTTTCGCGCAATAAGTGACTCCTTCTGTTGCGCGAAAGTTAAACCTGGTTTTAGTTTTGTGCGGTCGCTGGCGACAGCGCAAGGGGCCCGCGTCAGCGCGACGGTGGGTACTTCTGCAGCTTCCGCTGGAGCGAGCGTCGGTGGATGCCCAGCTTGCGCGCGGCTTCGGAGATGTTTCCGGCGCTGTCCGCGAGCACGCGGTGGATGTGCTCCCACTCTGCTCGCGCCAGGGACGGTGCCTGGAGCGTCTCTGGTGCCGCGACGTTGGGTGCTTCCTCCGCCCTCGCGAACGCCGCCAGGATGTCGTCCGCGTCCGCGGGCTTCGGCAGGTAGTTCACCGCGCCCAGCCGGATGGCATCCACCGTCGTGGAGATGCTGCCGTAGCCCGTCAGCACGATGACTCGCGTGGACGCGTCCACCGCCAGCAGGTCCCGCACCAGCTCCAGCCCGCTGTGCCCCGGCATGCGCAGGTCCACCACCGCGTACTCCGGTGACTCGCGCCTTGCCGCGACCATTGCCTCGTCGTGGTTGCCCGCTGTCGTCACGTCCCAGCCGCGCTCGCGGAAGGCCCTCGCCAATCGCTCGCGCAGCGTGGTGTCGTCGTCCACCATCAACAGGCTGGGACGTTGATCCACTGGAGTCGTGCTCATGCCGCCGCCTCCTTCGCGTCCGCTCCCGGCAGGCTCAGGCTCGCCGTCGTGCCTTCCCCGGACTTCGAGCGCAGCTCCAGCGCCCCGCCCAACTGCTCCGCCAACGAGCGCGCCAGGAACAGTCCCAATCCCATGCCCTCGCCCGGCGCCTTCGTGGTGAAGAACGGCTCACCCGCGCGCTGAAGCACCGCCTCCGGCATGCCCTGGCCTTCGTCGCGCACCTCCAGCCGCGCTCCCGTGCCCTGCGGCAGCACTCGCAGCTCCACGCCCCTGCCCATGGGCGTCGCCTGGAGCGCGTTCTTCACCAGGCCCCTCAGCACCCGCGCCAACGCTCTCGGCGGTCCGTGGACTGGATGCGCCTTCAGCGCTTCCGGCACGTCAACCTTCACGCGCTCACGGCCGGACAGCTCCGACAGCGTCTCCTCCACCAGCCGCTCCAGTGGAATGGGCTGGAAGGGTTCGCCCGTCGTCTGTCCCGCGTCCGCGGACATCTGCACCAGCACATCCCGGCACCGGTCCACCTGCTGGCGGATCAGCCTCAAATCCTCTCTCACGGACTCGGAGGTCTGTGACGCCGCGAGCGCACGCTCCAGCTCCTTCGCCACCACCGCGATGGTGGACAGCGGCGTGGACAATTCATGCGCCGCTCCCGCCGCCAGCGTCGCCAGCGAGGCCACCTTCTCCTGCCTCTCGTGCCTCGCCCGCGTCTGCTCCAATTCCTGTTCACGCAACGTCAGCGCCCGCGTCACGCGCTGGATGAAGTACACGATGAAGCCCGCCGCCACCGCGAATGCCACCCACATGCCGCTCAGGTGCAGCCGCATCAGCTCCGCGTGGTCCGGCCTCTCCAGCCCCGGCAGCGTCACGTCCTGCAACACGAACAGCGACCCGAACGCCAACAGCGTGAAGCCCAGCATCGCCCACGTGCGGCGCGGCGGCAGCAGCACCGTGCCCAGCGCCACGTTCACCAGGTACAGCGTCGTGAAGGGATTGTGCGTTCCGCCGCTCAATGCCAGCAGCCCTGTCAGCACCAGCGTGTCCCAGAGCATCAGCCCGAAGATGGCCGCTTCCGCCACCGGCCTCGCCTTCGCGAGCCCCGCGCGCACCGCCGCGTTCGTCACCGCCTCCACGCCCAGCAGCGCCACCAGCGCGGGCACCGGCAGCACCAGCTTCAAGCCCCACGCCGCCACCGCCACCAGCACCGCCTGCCCCACCAGTACGCCCCAGCGCAGCCTCAGCAACCACACCAGGTTGATGCGGGCCCGGAGCGAGGGTTCGGAGGAGGGCGGCGGAGAGGACGTCATGGCGCGACGGAGGACATCGCCACGGAGCGGGCCACCGTGTCCAGCGCCGAGGCCGCCGCCCCGGGCGACTCCAGGTCCACCGTGGCGAGCCACGTGTCCCAGGCGAGCGCGAAGGTGCGCTCGGCCGCCGGCTCGTCCTCGGACAGCGTCAGCCCGTCCAGCACCACGTCCACCGTGGCGATGTTGGACGTCACCAGCCGGAAGGGTTGCGGCTCACCGCCTCCCGCGGGCACCCGCGTCCCCTCCAGCCACAGCGTGTGCTCCAGCATGTCCACGCCGCTGTCCGCTCCAGGCAGGCCCTCGGCATCCGCGTCCGCGGGCTCGAAGGTGAGCCTCGCCCGGCAGTAGCGCCCCGGTGGCGGCCGCACCGTGCCCAGCGCCAGCACGCTCCCGTCCGGCCGGTCCAGGCCACTGACGTGCGGCGTGCCCAGCCTCAACGGCGAACCCACCGAGTGCGCGTGCGCGGTGCCAATCGGAGACAGCACCTTCAAGAGCCGCCACCCCAGCGCCTCCTCGCACGGCTTCAACTCCACGCTGCCCAGCGTCACGTAGCCTCGCGTCAGCGTGAGCACCTGGCCGTCCGCTCGCGTGAAGGAGCGCTCGCCTCCCGCCGCCTGTACACCTTGCGCGGTGGCCCGGTGCTCCAGGCCCAGCGTGACGGTCATGCCGTCCACGCGCTCTCCACACGCGCTCAAGGCGCACAGCAATCCCAACCATCCCAGACGCGAGGCGCGGATCATCACAGGTCGTACGCGAGCGAGAGCACCGCGATGGGCGTGGACGACACCCTGCGCAGTTGGTTGACGACAGGAATGCGCACCCCGGCCTGCACCACCACGTCCATGCCCGGGCTGAAGAGGACGTCCGGCGACGCGTACGCGATGAAGCCTCCTCCGGCCTCCTCGGGCGTGCCGTTCGTGTCCGGCGCCTTCTCCGCCCGGGTGTCCACGCCCAGCCGCACCGCCCAGGTGGGGGATGGCTGGTATTGCGCCGCCACCTGCGTGCGCACCGACGCGCCCAGCCGGAAGTCGTCGCGCCCTCTTGAGGGCAGGAAGCCCAGGGCGCTCGCGAGGAACGACCAGTTGCCCCGGAAGCCCTGCCACGCCAGCCCCGCCATCGGATCCACGGAGCCGCTGCCGGGCTGCGCGTCTATGCCCAGCGTCGTGCCGTCCCTCGCGTGCAGCCGGGGGCCCGTGGGCAGCTTCACCCCTCCCACCACGCTGATCAGTTGGTCCGGCGAGAACTCCTTGTCCTTCCACACGAACGCCTTCGCCGTCACGTCGATGTCGCCCAGCCCCCAGCCGCGCTCCAGTCCCAGGCTCACGTCCTGGACCTCGCGGGCCTGGAGCGGCAGGTTCACCGCCAGCACCAGCCAGGGCCGGGGCGCGTACGCCACCGCCACGTCCATGCGCAGCTCGCGCAGCCGCTGCGCGTCCACGCCCGTCACCCCTTCCGTGTGCCCCCACGCGCGCAGCATCGTGGACAGCCGCAGCCGCCCCTCGAAGGGCTGCTCTCCTCCCATGGACGTGAGGGTGGGGTCGCCGCAGGCACAGCTCGCGCAGGCCCAGGCCGGGGCGGTGGGCACGAGGAGCAGCGCGGCGCTCAGGAGGGCCAGGGTGGGGGTTCTCAAGGCGTGGCCACCCTAGCGTCCCCCCGTCCCGGCGCAGTGCGGCGTGTTGTCGCAGCCCGCCGGTGCGTCAACCCGGGGACGCACCGGTCGTCCCCTGGCCTGGGGAGCGGGCAGGGGAGCGGGGGCCGGCTGTCCGCCCGCCCATCCGTGCCTATCTGGAGAATGACACCGACCCGTCCGCGTTGAGGGAGGACACGCCGGAGGCATGGAGGTCATTCATGGGGCTGCTCGCACCGCTGGGACGGCTGCTGTTCTCGGTCATCTTCATCACCAGCGGGCTCAATCACTTCATCCAGCTCCAGGCCCTCACGGCCTACGCCCAGGCGTCCGGGGTGCCCGACCCGCGCACGGCGGTGCTGGTGTCCGGCGGAGTGCTGGTGGTGGGGGGCCTGTGCGTCCTGCTGGGCGCCTTCGCCCGCCTGGGCGCGGCCATGCTCGCGGTGTTCCTGGTGGCGTCCGCCTTCATGGTCCATCACTTCTGGAAGATGGATGACCCCGTCCAGGCGCAGAACAACCTCATCCACTTCATGAAGAACCTCTCCATGGCGGGAGGCGCCCTGCTCATCGTCTACTTCGGGCCCGGCCCCTTCAGCCTGTCGCGCAAGAAGCGCGAGAACGCCCTGGGCGGCATGAAGCTGGGCACGCCCCTGCGCTGAACTCGCGCGGGCGCGCCCCGTGGATCAGATCGTCCCGACGTGGGCGGCCTGCTGCGTGCGCAGGGTGAAGAAGGCGACCTCCGGCGTGCTGCCCCGGCGCAGGTACGGCCCGCCGAAGCCGAAGCCCAGCCCCTGGTTCACGTACAGGTGGTTGCCATTCACGCGGTAGTGGCCGCGGATGTACGGCTGGCCCGCGCGGCGGAAGAGCGCTTCCGTGAGGCCCCGGACGATGAACTGCCCGCCGTGGGTGTGCCCGGAGAACTGCACCAGCCCCGCGTGCGCGGGCAGCTTCTCCGCGGTGGGCGGCGTGTGGGCCAGCACCAGCCGCGTGCCGGACGTGGGCGCGCCTCGGAAGGTGGCCTCCACGTCCTCCTTGCCGGTGAGCCCGTCGTCGATGCCCAGCACCGTCAGGGGCGCGCCCTTCACGTTCACCACGCGGTGCTCGTTCTGGAGCACCGTGTAGCCCAGCGCCTCGAAGGACATGCGCAGGTAGGGCGCGTCCACCCAGTGGTCGTGGTTGCCCATCACCACGAAGACGGGGCCGTTGAGCCCCTGCAGCAGCTGGCGCACGCGCGGCAGCGGCTTGGGGCTGTGCGTGACGTAGTCGCCCGTGAGGAACACCAGGTCCGGCGCGGCCTCGTTCACCGCGGCCACCGCGCGGCGGATGCGCACGTCGCTGGTCGCCTGGCCCACGTGCACGTCCGACAGCTGCGCGATGCGCAGGCCGTCATGCACCGGGTGGATGCTGTCCAGCTGGAGCAGGTGCTCGGTGAGGACGAAGTGATCCCTCCAGCGCAGGCGCCGGTCCGGCCGGAAGGGGTCGGGGCCTCGCGCCTGGAGCTCGTTGCGACCGTGGGGTTCCACCGCCTCGGAGATGGCGAGGGAGGCGGCGGCACCAGCGGCGTGACGGCGGCGGGCGAGTCTCAGGCGCATGCGTTCGGATTCCTCCGGCGGGGCGAGGCGATTGTAGAGAGCAGTCCGGGGGGCCGTGAAGCCCGGGGGCCCGGCCCGCCTGCCCCCTTGCACGAAGGCACGGGGGCGGAAGCAGAACCGGGCCTCCTTCCAGAACATTTCCCGCGCCTTCCAGGCAACCATCACCCCCCCCCGTGGCGCCGGGTGCGACATGCGCACCGCCCCGGCGTCAGGGTGGGAGTCCTGCTCAGTGGCCGCGCAGGACGGTCAGGCCTTCCGACGTCAGCACCAGCAGCATGCCGGAGGTGCCGGAGCCGTCGTACACGAGCTGGAGGACCTTGTTGCCGCGCACGTCCGCCACCTTCTCCACCGTCTTGGACGGGGTCAGCCGGTAGAGGCCTCCCGTGTTGGTGCCGATGAAGAGCGAGCCGTCATTGGTGGAGGCCAGCGCGTTGATGCCGCCGAGCGCCGGCACGTCCGCGCCGACGCGGGTGCCCTTCTGGAAGGGGTTGGTGGCGGAGAGGATGGTCATCTCCCACAGCCCCAGGTCCTTGCTGCCCAGGTAGTACTTCTTGTCCGTGGTCTGCTGGAAGCCGCGCCAGGAATCGAAGGTCTCCTGCGAGTTGACCTCCGGGAGGTAGGAGGACTTCACCTTCTGCGGGTTGATGCCCGCAGTGGTGGTGTCGTCCCAGTTCTCCAGCTTCGTGTCGGGCGTGACGATGCCGAAGTTCCACTCGTTCGCGATGAGCACGTCCCCGTCCGGCGAGATGCCCAGGCCGTAGGTGTAGCCGGCGTACTGGGAGCCCCGCGCGTCGAACCACACCGGGTGCCGGTGGGCGTTGTAGGTCAGGCCCCGGATGCGGGTGACGCCGTGGTTGGAGCCGAAGAAGACGTCGCCCTTGTTCGGGCCGCGCAGCACGGACGTGCAGCTGTACATGGCGCGGTCTTCGTCGAAGTGGTGGTCGTTGCTGTTGCGGATGCCCAGGCTGACGCCGTCCACCACGGTGGGGCCCGTCTGGATGAAGGGGTTGCCGTTCGCGTCCTTGTTGGCGCGGCGGGACTGGTTGATGTGGCCTTCGAGGACGACCTGGCCGCTGGCGTCCAGCTTCACCGCGTCCACGTCACCCTGCTTGTAGAACTGGAGCCGGCGCGGGCTGAACGGGAAGCAGGTGGTCTCGTTCACCGGGATTTCGCACGGCTTCGCGGTGACGATGAAGTTGGTGTGGATGTCCGGCCACTCTGGATCCACGCCCAGGTCGTCCGCGTAGTAACCCACGTAGGCGCGGCCCGCCTCGCCGCCGCAGATGACGCTGGAGGGCTGGCCCTCCGCCGCCTGACCCACGGGCCCTCCCACCCAGACCAGCTTCTGCGTGTCCGCGCGCACCACGCCAATGCGGTCGCCGTCCAGCACCCAGATGTTCTTGCCCAGGTCCACGCTGACCGACTTCACCCTGCCGATGCCGTAGCGGTCCGAATAGTTCGTCACCGGATCCGCGGGCCATGGATCCACCGTGCCCGCGTCCGTGCCGCCGTCGGTGCCGGCATCCGTGCCCGCGTCCGTCCCGGCGTCGGTGCCCGCGTCCGTCCCTGCATCCGTGCCGGCGTCGATGTCCGTGCCTGCATCCGTGCCCGCGTCCGTCCCTGCGTCGGTGTCGCCCCCGGTCCCCGCATCCACCCCTGGCCTCGGGTCGACATTGTCCGTGTCATCAATGGGAGTCGTGGGCCCGTCGGACCCTCCGCAACCCCACGCCGACAGCACCATCGCCCCCACACACACGCCCAGCCCCAGCAGTCGTCGATTCACCATGGTCTCCCTACGCGCCACCTAAGCAAGCGGCGTACCCGCCCTGGAGATCAGGCTGTCCGTGCGGCATTCCCTGGGGAGAGGGCAATTTCCTTCCCACCCAGGGCACCGGCCGACCTTGAACGACTACTTCTTGGGCTTGGGCGAGGTCGCCTTCAGCTCCAGCGCGACGGAGTCATCCCCGTCCAGCTGGAACTTCGCGCGCACCTTGGCGCCCTCCGGCAGGTCGCTCACCTTCGCCGGCTGGTCGTCCAGGGTCACCTTCGTCTTGTCGCGCACCTCCAGCTTCACCTCCGGCAGCGTGTCCTTGCGCGCCAGGGTGATGTCGTCGTCGTCCTTGGCCTTCACGGTGCCTTCCAGGTCGAAGGCGTGATTCTCCTTCCACACGCCCGTCTGCGCCGCGGCCTCCTTGGAGGTCGGCGCGCCCACGACGCTCTTCGCGGCGTCACCGATGGCGGGGCCCACCTGCTGGGCCTCGATGCCCGTGGACCGGCGGCCGTGCTGACGCGAGCTGGGCGCGCTCGGCGCAGGGTTCTCCGGCGTGCCGGTGGGTTCCTGCGCGAAGGCAGTCGTTCCCAGACACAGCACTGCCGCGATGATGAGCTTCTTCATGGTCCGCTTCCTTTCGTGGATGGGTTTCGTGTCCCCGTGCTCGATGTTCAGACGGGCAGGCAGAGCTGCTTCACGGTGGTGAGCAGCGCGGACAGGTCCAGCGGCTTGCGCAGGTAGCCCGCCACGCCCATGCCATCCACCGTGTCGCGCACGTCCAGGTCCGCGCTGGCCACCACCACCGGGATGTCCGAGCACGCGCGCTCGTGGCGCAGCGCCTCGCGGAACGCGACGCCGTCCATGCGCGGCATCATCAGGTCCAGGAGGATGAGCTGCGGCCGGGGCTCCGACGAGCGCAGCCGCTCCAGCGCCTCCAGCCCGTCCGCCGCCAGCTGCACGGCGTAGCCCTCCAGCTCCAGCGCGTCCTGGAGCGCATCCCGGATGTCCATGTCGTCGTCGACGACCAGCAACGTGTGATGGGCTTCCATCCCAATCCCCCTGCGAACCCTGGAGCGCCCACGCCGTCCCCCGAGCCGGGACGGCGGGCCTCCGCTTCGCCAGGACGAATCTGTGTCCGGGGGCGGGAGAGCGGAAGCTCACTATGTAGGCGGCTGCCTACCAGTGAGCACATCCCCAGCGGGGGCTCGCCTGGCGGGCTGGAGGGGGTGCTACTCGCAGCGGTCGCAGAGACCGCGCAGCTGCACTTCCACGGCGCGCTGCGACACGGCGCGGGGAACTCCCCGGGCGGTGGTGAGGCGCACGGACTCTTCAGGGAGGCAGGCGACGGTGCCGCAGTCGGTGCAGGTGAAGTGGGGGTGGTTGTTGGCGTGCTCGGTGGCGCCGGCGCGCTTGAGCTCGAAGCGCCAGACGTGGTCGCCCAGGTCGGCGCGCACGACGAGGCCGGCCTCGGTGAGGTCGGTGAGGTTGCGGTAGATGGTGACGCGGTCGTAGCCCTCGCCGCCCAGCTCCTCCACCAGGTCCGCGTGGCTCATGGGGGCGGTGGCGGTCTCCAGCTTGCGCAGCACGGCCACCCGGGGGGCGGTGCTGCGCAGCCCCGCGGCGCGAATCCGGTCCTGGAACCCGGTCAGCTTCTCCTGCGCCGTGACTTTCTTGGCACCCATGGGCGGTCGAATAACACACCGCCGCGCCCACGTCCCCCCACGCCTGTGCAAACGAAGTGTACCTGTAGCCCGGTTGTACCTGTGACGCGGCAGGCCAGCGCCAGGCCTCCCTGGTCCGTGGCCTTCCAACTTCCAACACTTCCAAAGGGTTGCCTTGACTCGGAGGCCCCCGTCACCAGACTGCGCCCTTTCCACACCCTGGTGGCGGGCCGTTGGGGTCCCACCTTCCAGAACGACCTGTCGCCCGCGCTCGTCCTCCTCCTCCAGTCCCCCCGATGAAGCCCACCCTGCTGCTCGTCGAAGCCCCGGGTTCCCACCGGGAGCTCCTGTCCCTGGCGTTCCAGGGGCAGGGTTGGCGGGTGCTGCTGGCGGTGGGGGTGGAGCCGCTGGTGCAGGCGCTGCGCGAGTCCCCGCCGGTGCACCTGGTGCTGGCGGCGGGGGCGCTGCTGGCCTCGGAGGCGGGGCGGTTGGACGCGCTGCGTGAGGCGCTGGCCGCGTCCGGTGCCTCCCTCTGGGTGGAGGCGCCACCGGCCGAGCAGGACGCCCTGCGGCGGTCGGGCCTGCCGGTGGCGGGGTTCCTCGCGACCGGGATGTCGCTGGGGGCTCGGGTGGAGGCGGTGCGGCAGGCCCTGCCCAGGGAGGCGCAAGGCCGCCAGGCCGCGCTGCGGGTGCTGGTGGTGGAGGACGACCCCGTCTACCGCAAGCTCCTGCAACTGGCGCTGGCGCCCTTCCGCTTCGAGCTCATGGAAGCGGAGGACGGGATGTTCGCGCTGGAGCTGGCGCGGCGGCACCCGCCGGACATCGTGCTGGCGGACGTGCTGATGCCCCGGCTGGACGGCTTCCGGCTGTGCCTGGCCCTGCGCCAGGACCCCAAGCTCGCGCGCGTGCCGGTCATCCTCACGCACGCCACCGCGCCGGACGAGCTGGACCTGCGCATGGCCGCCAACGTGGGGGCCAACGCCTTCGTGCGGCGCTCACAGGGGGATGACGAGCTGGTGGCCACGCTGCTGCGCGAGTCTCGCGCGGAGGGGCCCCTGCCCGCGCCCGTGCACGGCGAGCTGTCCACGGAGACGCACCTGTACGCGATGGTGCGCCAGCTGGAGCGGCGCGTGGGGTTGCTGGAGCAGGCCGAGCGCACCGCGCGCGAGAGCGAGGAGCGCTACCGGCTGGTGGTGTCCGGCTCCTATGACGGTGTGTGGGATTGGGACGTGCGCAACCAGCGCATGTACTGGAGCCCGCGCCTCCTGGAGATGCTGGGGCTGAAGCCGGAGGACTTCCCGGGGACGTCGGAGGCCTTCCTCGCGCGGGTGCACCCGGAGGACCGGGACCCGGTGGCGTCCGCGCTGGCGCTGCACCTGGAGCAGGGCGCGCCCTACGACGTGTCCTTCCGGCTGAAGCACGAGGCCGGGGGCTACCGCTCGTGCGTGAGCCGGGGCCGGGCCATCCGCGACACGCAGGGCCGGCCGGTGCGCATGGCGGGCATCATTGGCGACGTGACGGAGCAGCTGCGGCTGTACCGCGAGGCGCGCGAGGCGGTGCGCGTGCGGGACGAGTTCCTGGCGGTGGCCGCGCACGAATTGCGCACGCCCCTGGCCGCGCTGCGGCTGCGCGTGCAGGGCACGGCGGCGGCGCTGAAGCTCGAGCGCCAGGTGGCGCCGGAGCGGCTGGAGCGCGCGCTGGTGGCGGCGGACCGGCAGGTGCAGCGGCTGGTGGACCTGGTGGAGGGGCTGCTGGACGTGTCGCAGATGCAGGGCCACGCGCCCCGGCTGAACCTGGAGGCCGTGGACCTGGGGCAGGTGGTGCGGGACGTGGTGCTGCGCTCGGAGGAGCTGGCGTCGCGCGCGGGGTGCCTGCTGGTGGTGCGCGACGTGGCGTCCGCGGTGGGGCACTGGGACGCGCTGCGGCTGGGGCAGGTGGTGACGCACCTGCTGGTGAACGCGGTGAAGTTCGGCCCGGGCAAGCCCGTGGAGCTGGAGGTCCAGGCGGACGAGTCCACGGCCTGGCTGGTGGTGCGGGACCACGGCATCGGCATCGCGCCGGACCGGGTGGACGGCCTCTTCCGCCGCTTCGAGCGCGCCGTGCCCGCGCGCAACTACGGTGGGTTGGGGCTGGGGCTGTACCGCCTGTCTCGCATCGTGGAGGCCCACGGCGGCGAGGTGGCGGTGACGAGCACCCTGGGGCAGGGGGCGACGTTCCGGGTGCGACTGCCCCGCGCGGGGCCTCCGGTGGGCCACGCCTGACGGCCGTCCGGGCGGGCGGCACCTCTGTTGGGTGATCCACATCCGGTGGACGTGAGCCGCTGTCCATCCGGGAGGAAGGACGCAACTTCCCCGCATGAAAAAGCGACCCACCGTGCTGGTGCTCAACGGAAGCGAGGATCTCATCGAGGCACTGGAGGAGGTGCTCGACGGGGTGGGCTTCCAGACGAAGGGCGTGCGCGTGCAGGACGTCATCCGCGGCCCCCTGGACTTCGCCACGCTGGTGCGGGAGACGGCGCCGGCGGTCATCGTCTACGACATCAGCGTGCCGTTCCTCCTGAGCTGGCACGCGTTCCAGAAGCTGGCCGCGACCCCCGCCGCCGCGGGCATCCCCTTCGTGCTCACCACCACCAACCGCGAGGGCGCGAAGGAATACACGGGGCCAGATGTCATCGAGTTGCTGTTGAAACCCTACGACATCGACCAGTTCACCCGGGCGGTGAAGCAGGCGGCGAAGCGGGGGGCTGTCGAGGCAGACGCACGGTGAAGGTGGTGCCCGCCTCCGCCGTGCTCGTCACGCTCACGGTTCCGCCGTGGGCGTGCACCACCTGCCGCACGATGAAGAGGCCCAGGCCGATGCTGCGGTCCGAGCGGTCTGCCTGGTGGGGGGTGCCGCGCTCCAGGGGGGCGAAGAGGCGCGGCAGCAGCTCCGGGGAGATGGGAGCGCCCGCGTTGTGGACCTCCAGCACCACCGTGTCCACCGTCCCCAGGCTGCGCACCTGGATGGGGGCCTCCGGGTCGCCGTAGGTCAGCGCGTTGCCCAGCAGGTTGCCCACCACCTGGGAGAGCCGGTCCGCATCCCAGGTTCCCGCGCCGTCGCCCGCGGAGGTGACCTGGAAGACGCGTCCGGGGGCGCGCGTCTGGGCCTCCTCGACGGCGGTCTCCACCAGGGCATGGAGGTCCGCGCCCTGGAGCTTGAGGGGGAAGTCGCCGTGGCGCACCTGGGTGAAGTCGAGCAGGTCGCGGATCATCCGCACGGCCCGTTCGGTGGCGGTGCGGATGCGGTGCACGCGCTGCTGCTGTGAGTCGTTGAGACCCGCGCGCTCCAGGAGCAGCGTGGAGGACAGCAGGACGGAGGACAGCGGGCTGCGCAGGTCGTGGCTCACGATGCCGATGAGCTGCCGCTCGAAGTCACCGCGCTGGCGTGCCTCCTGCTCCAGCTGCTTCCGGGCGGTCACGTCCCGCAGGGCGCCCACCACCTGGACGACGCGCGCGGCTTCGTCACGGACGATGAGGGCGTGCTCTTCCACGTCCCGCCAGGCGCCGTGCGCGTCGCGGAACCGGTGGCTGCCGCGCCACACGTCGCCGCCGCCTTCGATGGCTTCGCTGAAGCCGCGCTGGACGGCGGCGAGGTCCTCCGGATGGATGTGTCTCCGCCACCAGTCCAGGCGTGGCACCCGCGGGTCGTCCAGCGGGCCCAGCAGGTCCTGTCCGCCGCTGCTCCACTCCAGGATGTCTGTCTGGGGGTTCCATTCCCAGATGGCGTCCTGGGTGGCGCGAGCGGCCAGCCGGAAGCGCTGTTCACTGTTCCAGGCGCGCAGCTCCGCGGCGCGGACCTCCTCGAGCGCGCTCTCCGCGAGGGTCCGGCGGGCCTGCTCGTCGGACAGGCTCTGGCGGTGGGTGTCGAGCTCCTTCGTCACCCGGGTCTCGCGCTGGCGCTGCTGCCGGCTCCAGTGGGCCAGACCCAGGACGCGGGCGACCAGCTCCTGGGCGCGGAAGGGCTTGAAGACGTAGTCATTGGCGCCCGCGCCCAGTCCTTCGACGACGTCCTCGGGACTCTGATGGGAAGTGAGCAGTAGGACGGGGATGCGGGCCGTGGCGGGGATGCTCCGGACGAAGGCGCAGACCTCCAGGCCGGTGAGGCCAGGCGTCTCCCGGTCCAACACGAGCACGTCCGGCGGCGTCTGGATGCCAAGCGCTTCCACCAGCACGGCCCCGTCGGGGAACACGGCGACGTCACACGCGGACGCGAGCGCGGCCTGCGTGGCCCGGGCTTCGGTGGGCGAGTCCTCCAACAGCCACACGGTGGGGCGTTCCGCCGCATCAGGGCGTGTCGTGGAGTCGGAGGGCATCGGAGGATGGACGGGGTCCTAGTGCGTCCGTCGGACACAAGTCCAGTGGCGGTGGGTAGTGGCCTCATGAGGAGTGGTTGCCCGGTGGACGTCCGGTCGCGCTGCGCGCACGCGCGTGGCTCCTGTCACGACCTGTGTCGCTCCGCTTCCCGGAAGAACTGCGTGAGCGAGTGCGTCAGCAGCGACTGGCGGGATTCCATGTAGCGGCGTGCGCGGAGGAAGGGCAGCCAGACGCGCTGGCCGACACGCACCTGAGACTCTTCGGGGTTCAGTCGCGAAATCCAGGTCCCCCCCAGGCGCTTCACCAGGATGCCACCCAGATAGGCCCCCAGGGCCGGGGCGGTGTGCGAGTCGATGAGGTCTCGCTTGTATCGCTCCGGGAAGTTCTCCCGCCAGAAGTAGAAGTCGAGGTCCGTGAGGGACTCCGGTGTCGCGTCGAAGATGCTGGGCACCTGGGGATGGAGGGCGGCCACAAGGCCTTCGGTCAGGTCGACGTAGCCGCCGTGGACGCGCTCCGGATTCTCCACGTCTGGGGGCAGGGCGACTGGGAGCCACTCTTCCGGTTCGGGTGGCTGGAAGGCATTGAGTTCAGCGATCTTCCGCTGCCGTTCACTGATGGCGACCTCATCCGGCAGACGCGAGAGGAGCGGCGTCAGGGCCGGGTGGAAGCGGGGCTCCACGGGAGAGAGTGCGGCGCTGCGCTCCCTCAGCGTGCACAGCACCGTGTCGAAGTCGAGGTCGGGCCGCAGGTGGACATGCGCGCGGGCCTGGGCCATGCGCGCTTCGTCGCTGGCGAAGTCCGCGGCGGTAGGGCGCAGCACGAGGAGGACGGAGCCATTGGGGAGCTCCTCCACGCGGTGGGCGGGTGTGGACAGCACTCGCTCGCGGCCGACGGTTTCCACCAGCTTCGGGCCGAAGATGTTCAGCCAACACACCTCATAAACCTTGTCGAAGCGGAGACGTTCAGCTTCAAGAGTCGGGACCTCCTTGGCCTTGATGGGGCTGCTCTGGCTGCTCAAGTGGTTGCGGACGCAAGAGCCGCACTGAAGTGTTACGGTGAGACGTTGAATATCCGTAGGCCTGGGCTCGAACAGACGGCGCAAATCAAAAGAGTCCGATTGATCTACGAAGAGACCTTCAAGCCATTGGAACCTGATGCCCTTGAGCGTGCCGTGAATAGAGCTGAGCGTATGGCAAAAGGAGTGGAGGTGCTGTTTCAATGAAGGCAATGAGTTCTCTTGAGCCGAAAGCAGGCGATCGCCTGCGATTCCTGCTGGACGGGGCACTTGGCCATCGAGCTGAATCGGACACCGAGCTCACGCCCTTCCTCGCAGCGCTGGAGTCTCACGCCGAAGGCTGGATGCCGGATGTTGTGAAGGGAGCGCAACGGCGAAAATACTCGCGCGCCTCCATCAAGAAAGCGTTGGAGGAGCAGCGCGATGAGCATGGAACATCCGTCGCACTTTACCGTGTACAGCCCTTGGTTGAGTTGACGCTCGATCTCGATCTTCCTCCATCAGGAAATCAGTTGAGCTGTAGCCTTGGTGTTCAGCCCCTCTCGTTGTTTTCAGAGCGAGGGCGGTGTCTCATGTTTTTAGATATGATCAGGACCTTGGCTGCGCACTACCTGGTCGACTACGCCATGGCTCATGGCATGGCGGATCGGCAGCTCGCAGGAGCTCCGTACTTCGGTCGTGATGAAAAGGCCTCGCGAAGGGATGGCTTCGACAAGATCTACGAGGTGTTCTGGCTCAATGTCTTCGGTCCCAAGCTCGTGGAAGGCGTAGGTCGCGAACGGGTGCTCTCGACGCCTGCGCACCTCGTGGAGGAACTCCCCAACGGCTCCGTCCTCCTGGTGCTGTGGCCTACCGCCGCGGACTTCGCCAGAGACGAAGCGCGAGTGGCCCAGGCCCGCGCCCATGTCCACCTTCGGCCCGACCTCGACTTCGACACGGTGCTGCGCACGCTGAGGGAGCGCAGCGCCGCACTCGTCCCCGTCGAGCCGCGATTCCACCCGGACGTGGCTCCGTTCCTCTCGCGCCTGCCGGACGTGTTCGCCATCAGCGAGCGGCAACGGAAGATCGCCGAGCTCAACGCCTTCCGGCCTCCAGCGCCGGAGGAGTGGCTCCCAGTCGCCCTTCCCTCGGACGTGGGGAATCCGGAGCGCGTCCTCACCTCCTACGGAGACCTGTCCGAAGGACTCGTGGCCGCGCTGCACACGAAGGTGCCGTCCATCATGGCCGCGACGCCCGAGTCCCTCACGGACCTGGACTTCCACTTCTGGCGGGAGAACTTTCCGGAGCGCTACAAGCGGGACCTCATCGACGGGCATACCGCCCCAGCCGTGGGGGCCTACCTGGGCGACGTGCTGGTGAAACACCTGAACGGGGAGTGGCTGCCACGGCGGAAGCTGGAGGAGTCCCAGGTGCGTGTCGGCCAGCGCGTCTGGCTGCCTTTCCTCCGCGCCCGCCGGTACATGCAGTCCCGCCAGTCGTTGCTGGACTCCTCGCTCACCCAGTTCTTCCGTGAGGCGGAGCGGCACCGGGCCTGATGGAGAGCGCTTCGCTCAACTCCACGCCAGCCGCACTAACTCTTCGCGTCCGCGTGCGGCAGCCGCACCGTGAACGTCGTGCCCGCTTCCCGCGTGGACGTCACGTCGATGGTGCCGCCGTGCGCATGCACGATGGTCCGCACGATGTAGAGCCCCAGGCCCACGCTGCGCGTCGCCGCGTCCATTCCCGGTGCCCCGCGCTGCATGGGCTGGAAGATGCGGGGCAGTACGTTGGAGGCGATGGGGGCTCCGCCGTTGTGCACCTCCAGCAGGATGCTCCCGGGCACCTCCCGCAGACGCACCGCCACCGGCGTGTCCTCCGGCGAGTACTTCAGCGCGTTGCCCAGCAGGTTGATGAGCAATTGCGTGACGCGGTCCGGATCCCAGCAGCCGCGCAGGCCCGCCTGCGGCAGTGACAACTGGAGGTCGCGCTCCGGGGCGGTCATCCGCACCTCCTCCACCACCTGACGCACCAGCGCCCCCAATTCCAGATCCTGGCACTGCACCGGGAGCCCGCCGCCCATGCGCGCCTGGGTGAAGTCCAGCAGGTCGCGGATCATCCGCACCGCGCGCTCCGCGGAGTTCTGGATGCGCAGGACGGCCTTCGTCGCGCGCTCGCTCAGGTCCTCGCGCTTGAGCAGCGACGACGTGCCCAGGGTGATGGCGCTCAGCGGGTTGCGCAGGTCGTGCGACACGATGCCCACCAGGTACTGCTCGAACTCCGTGCGCTGGCGCGCCGCCTCCTCCGCCAGCTTGCGCTCCGTCACGTCCAGCCCCGTGCCCACGAACCGCAGGGGCCGTCCGTCCGGCCCGAAGTGCACGTGGCCCCGCCCGGAGAGCCATCGCTCGGCCTGGCCTGGCCTCGGGAGCCTCGCGCGGAACTCGCACGCGTACTCGCCGGAGCCTCCGGGCCGGGCGGCCTCCTCCATCGCGTGCTCCACCAGGGGCCGGTCCTCCTCCAGGACGAAGCGCATGGCCTCTTCGAGCAGCACCTCGCCTTGCGCGGGCAGGCCCAGCATGGCGCGGAAGCGCGCGTCCCAGGTGCCCCGGCCCGTGGCCAGCTCGATGTCCCAGCTGCCCATGTCCGCCGCGTCCAGCGCCAGCCGCAGGCGCTCCTCGCTGGCCTTGAGCGTCCCCGCCAGGTCTTCCGCGCGCTGACGGGCCTGCACGGCTTCGGTGACCTCGTTGGCGACGACGAGGATGCCCTGGAGGCCGACCTCCGTCTCGTGCAGCGGCTGGTAGATGAGGTTGAAGTACGCTTCCTCCAGGGCTCCGCCCGCGGCCCGCGCCAGCCGCACGGGCAGTTCGTGGCCCACGTAGGGCGCCCCCGTGGTGAGCACTCCGTCCAGCAGCTCCCGGATGCCCTGGCCCTCCACCTCCGGCAGCGCTTCGAGCACGGGACGGCCCAGGACCTGGTCGCTGGTGCGGCCCCAGAGCTGGCAGACGCGGTCGTTGGCCAGCGCCACGACGTGCGCGGGCCCCCGGAGGATGGCGAGCGCGACGGGCGCCTGCCGCAAGAGCGCGTGCAACTGGCTCAGCTCCGTGTCGGCCTGGACGCGCGCGGTCCGCGCCTCCCGCAGCTGCTGTTCGTGTCCGTTCTGCGCCTCCCATCGGGAGGTGACGTCCTGCATGGCGCCCACCATGCGCACGCCCCGGCCCGCCGCGTCGCGCAGGATGACGCCCGTGTCCAGCACCCGCACGACGTCGCCCTGGCGGTTGAGGAACCGGTACTCGTCCTGCCAGCGCGCCTGCGTGCCCTGGATGGCCGCGCGGATGCCGTGCTCCACCCGCTCCCGGTCCTCCGGGTGGATGCGCGCCACCCACCACTGCGCCAGGGGGCCTATCTCCTCGGGCGCGAAGCCCAGCAGCCTGCGCGTCTCCCCGCTCCAGGCGACCTTCTGCGTGAGGAGGTTCCAATCCCAGACGGTGTCCGCGGCCGCCTGGCTGGCCAGCCGATAGCGCGTCTCCGACGCCTCCATCCGCGCGTGGGCTTCGCTCAGCCGGCCCATCAGCAGTGCGCGGTCGAGGATGCCGGAGAGGTACTCCACCAGCGTCTCCAGGAAGCGCTTGGCCCGCGGCGGCACCGGCCGGGCCTCCGCGAAGCCCACGCAGAGGACGCCCATCAGGGCGCCGTGGGGCCACAGCCGCAGGCCCAGCAGGGTGCTCCACGCACTGGCCTCCAGCCCTTCGCGTTCGAAGTCCTCCAGCCCCCGCGCCTGCGCGAGCACCAGCGGCTCCTCGGCGCGCGCCACCCGGCCCAGGAAGGACGGCCCCTGGGTGTCCGCCCACCGGCCGGCAGGCGGAACGAGGTGCAGGGTGTGCGCGGCGGGGAACAACCTCCGGCCGCCCGCGTCCACGAGGAACAGCTCCGCTCCGGCGGCCTCCATCGCTCGGGCGATGAGCTCCACCAGCGGCTTGAGCGGGCCCTGCATGTCCGTGCCGGGCTCCAGCGACCGGGGCGCCAGCGCGTCCATCTGGCGCAGGAATCGCTTCTCCCGCTGGCGATCCTCCAGCGAGTCGCCGGAGAAGAGGAACACCACGTGTTCCATGGCCTCCTCTATCTGCTGGAAGAGGCACTGAAGGTCCGAGGCGTCGGGCTTGCGCTCCGGCTGGGCGTCCTCCCAGAGCTGGGGGATGAGTCGCCCCAGGAGCGTGTATTCCTCCGTCGCGTCCTCCTGCGTGGCGCCCACGCGCAGCCGCAGGTTGATGTGGGCCTCCTCCAGGCGCGCCCGCGTCTCCAACCGCTCCGGCGTGGGGCCGTGCCGGCAGATGGCCGCGACCGAATGGAGGTATTCCGGGACCGTGGAGATGAGCTCCGAAGGCTTCAGTCCCTGCGTGCTCTCCAGCCCGCGCGCCGCCTCCGAGAAGCGCCGCACCAGGGCGTCCAGGTTGGCTTCGATGAAGTCCGCGATGAGATTCATGGGCCCGTAGAGAAGGGGGTAGGGGCTCGTGTCTCCCGGTGCAACCGACCCGCCTGGTTTCCCTCGTGATTCCCGACAGGCGGACGGGCGGGGGCCTGCCCCGCGTGAAATCACCGCACGCAGTGAGGGGCAGGGAGGCACGTCTTCCTTGGCGCTCGTAGCAATACCTGCGTAGGCTGCCGTCCGTGAGCAGCACCCCCTCGCGTTCCATCATCCTCATCGTTGACGACGAACCGGACCTGCGCGAGGTCGTGGCGGAGCTGCTGGAGATGGAGGACTACACGGTGCTCCAGGCCGCCAATGGCCAGGCAGCCCTGGACGTCCTCGCCGCCAACAACGACCAGCCCTGCCTGGTGCTGCTGGACCTGATGATGCCGGTGATGGACGGCCACGAGTTCCTCCACCGGCTGCGGGAGGACGCGCGCTACCGCGAGCTGCCCGTGCTGATGCTCACCGCCCACTTCTCCGCCAAGGCCCCGCCGGGCACGGTGGGCCTGCTGCGCAAGCCCGTGGACATCCCGGAGCTGCTGTCCATGGTGGCGCGGCACTGCCCCGCCGCCGCCTGAGCGCACGGCATCACGCCGTCGTGGTGTGCACCGCGATGGCGTCCAGCAGCGCCTCCAGCTTCACCGGCTTGCCCAGCCGTCCGGCCACGCCATGCGGCAAGGGCAGGGTGGGGTGCGCCGTGAGCACCAGCACCTGCATGAGCGCGAGCGCGCCCGTGCCGCGCAGGTGTTCGATGAAGGCGTGGCCGTCCATCACCGGCATCACCAGGTCCAGCAGGACGAGGGAGGGCATCCGCTCCTGCTCCGCCAGCAGGTTGAGCGCGTCCTGGCCGTTCATCGCCGTGAGGACGCGGTAGCCCTCCGACTCCAGGATTTCGCGCAGCGCCTCGCGGACGTCCTCGTTGTTCTCGACGAGGAGCAGGGTGGTGCGGTGTTGCGGAGTGGACACGCATGCACGGTAGGGCACGGGTGCCAGCGTTTCCAGGGGGCTCGTGGGCCTGGACGGCCGGGAGGCGCGGGAGCGGGGTGGCGTGCGCCCTCCGGGATTCATGCGCCGGCCCGGGGCAGCGTCAGGGTGAAGACCGTTCGCTGCGCGTCCGACGTCACGGTGAGCGTGCCCCGGTGGCCTCGGACAATCTGGTCGGAGATGAAGAGGCCCAGGCCCAGGCCCGACGGAACGTGGGCGCCGGTGCGCGCGCGCTGGAAGGGGTGGAACAAGGTCTCCAGCTCCGCCGGGGCGATGGTCTCTCCCGGGTTGCTCACCCGCGCGATGACCTGCTCCGGCTCGCTCACGAGCGTCAGCTCCACGGCGGCGTCCGGGGGGCTGTACTGGAGCGCGTTGCCCACCAGGTTGCTCAGCACCTGCGCCAGCCGGTCCGCGTCCCAGTTCCCCGTGAGGGGACCCGTGGACGTCACCTTCACGGTGCGGTGGGGGTGCACCAGCTCCAGCTCCTCCACCACCTGGCGCGCCACCTGGCCCAGGTCCGTGGCGGCCGGGTTCAGGGGGATGCCGCTGCCCAGCCGGCTGCGGGTGAAGTCCAGCAGCTCGGTGATCATCCGCGTCATCCGGTCCGTGCTGTTGATGATGCGGCTGGCGGTGCGCTCCAGCGCGGGGGGCAGTTGCTCGCTGGCGACGAGGAAGCTGGCGCCCATGCGGATGGAGCTGAGGGGGTTGCGCAGGTCGTGGCCCACGATGCCCAGGAAGCGCTCGCGGAACTCCGCGGACGCGCGCAGCTCCGCCTCCGCCTGCTTGTGCCGGGTGACGTCCACCAGCACGCTGCCCACGCCCACCACCTCACCCCGGGCCGTGCGCACCGGGTGGTAGCTGGCCATCACGTACAGCTCGCCGTGGGGGACGCCCGGGTGCTCCAGCGTGAAGCCCAGCTCCTCCACGGGCTCGCCCGTCTCCAGGACACGGCGGAGGAGGGGCTCCAGCCGCGAGGCGAAGCGGGGCAGGACCTCCACCAGCGTCCGGCCCGGGTAGGCATCCACGGACAAGCCGTCCAGCTTCGCCATGCGCGCGTTGACGCGCACGAAGCGCAGGTCCCGGTCCAACAGCGACAGCCCCACGGGCGAGGACGTGAGCAGCGCGTCCAGTTGCGCGAACACCTCCGCCTTCTCCTCGCTCGAGCGCCGCACGTCGTCCGCCAGCCGCTTGGTGCGCGCGAGCGCGTCCACCCGCGCGCGCACCTCCTCCGTGCGGAAGGGCTTGGCCACGTAGTCGTTGGCGCCCGCGCGCAGGCCCTGCACCAGGTCCTCCGGCCGGCCGTGCGCGGTGAGCAGCAGGACCGGCAGGGCCTGGGTCTCCCGCTGTCCGCGCAGGAACTGACAGACCTCGGGACCGGACATTCCCGGCATCTCCCAATCCAACACCACCACGTCCGGTGCTCGCCCGGCGTGCAGCCTTTCGAGCATCGCGGCGCCGTCCGGGAACGTCTCCACCTGGAAGCCCGTTCCCAGCGCGGTCTTGATGAAGCGCGCCTCGCTGGCGCTGTCGTCCACCACCCAGACGCAAGGTGCGTGCTCCGAGGGAAACGGAGGCGGGCCCGGCGGGCGGGGGAATGAGGCGTCGGGCGGAGGAGGCGGGCGCATGGATGGGATTCGGTCCCCGGTGCGGAAAGACAGGAGGGCGCAGGGTGCCGGATGTGCGGGCAGCCGTGGCGCTTCGTCGCCCGCCGTGGCACATCGTCCAAGGCGGGCGTGGACCAGCCAACGTTCAACGCGCGCCGGATGACTCATTTCTTTCAGCGGATCGGAATCGATCTAGCTTGGCCGGTCGTTTCCAGAGGACGCCATGCCCGAGGTACTCGTCGTCGATGACAGCAAGGTGATGCGCGACATGGTGGTCGCCTGCCTTCGGCCCTATCCGGAGAGCCACTTCACCCAGGCGTCCAGCGGGTTGGAGGCCATCGAGCAGCTGTCGCTCAAGCCGTACGACCTGCTCGTGCTGGACCTCAACATGCCGGACATCGGTGGCATCGAGGTGGTGGAGTTCGTGCGCGGACAGGACCACCTGCGCAACCTGCCCATCATCATCGTCACCACGCGTGGCGACGAGGCGTCCCGTGAGCGCGCGTTGCAGGCCGGCGCGGACCGCTTCATGACCAAGCCCTTCACGCCGGACTCCATCCAGGGCGCCGCCCGGGCCCTTCTGGAGAAGACCCCGGCCGAGGCGCCGCGCGGGTGACGGGAACCGGGGAGTTCGCGGAGTTCCTCCCCGCGTACCTGGCGGAGGCGGATGAGCTGCTTGCCTCCGCGCAGAAGGACCTGCTCGCGGTGGAGGAGGCCGTTCGCAAGGGGCAGGCCCAGCCCCGCGCGGTGCGCGAGTTGTTCCGCGCGCTGCACACGCTCAAGGGCCTGTCCGCCATGGTGGACGTGGAGCCCGTCGTCTCCGTGGCGCACTGGATGGAGGCGTCGCTGCGGCTGGCGGATCAGGCCGGCGGCCGGCTGCCCGAGTCCAGCGTGGAGCCGCTGGTGGAGGGCTTGCGCGCCATCGAGCTGCGCGTGCGGCAGCTGGGCGCCGGGAAGACGGCGTCGCCCGCGCCCGCGAACCTGCTGGAGCGGCTGGAGGCGCTGGGGCCGCAGGTGCGGGACGCGGCCCCCAAGCGGTCCCGGCCCGTGAAGCTGGACGCGGAGGCCGCGTTCGCCTCCCGCCTGACCCCGTCCGAGCGCGAGCAACTGGAAGGCGGGCTCGCCGGAGGCCAGCGCGCGCTGCGGCTGGACTTCGTGCCCTCGTCGGAGCGCGCCGCGAAGGGCCTCAACATCAACACCGTGCGCGAGCGCGTGGCGAAGCTCGCGGACATCGTGAAGGTGCTGCCCCTGTCCGGCGCCGCCGCGGGGGGCGCGTCGCTCGCGTTCGCGCTGCTGCTGATCACCCGCGCGGAGGACGTCGTGCTGCTGGACGCCGTGGGCGGTGCTCCCGCCACGGTGCGCTCGCTGGAGGCCGCCGGACCCGCCGAGCCGGCGCCCGAGGACGGGGTCCCGGTTGGCGCGGAGGGCGCGCCCGGTCCCGCCGTCCTCGAGGAGGAGCTGGACGAGCCGGAGGTGCGCCGGGGCGGTGGCCTGCTGCGCGTGGAGGTGTCCCGGCTGGACGAGGCCATGGAGTGGCTGGCGGCGCTCGTGGTCAACCGCTCGCGGCTGACGCGCGCGGTGGCGGCGCTCACCCAGGCGGGCGCGCCCACGCGGGAAATCACCGCCATCCTCCAGGAGAACGGCCGGCAGCTGCGCGACCTGCGCTCGGCCATCCTGCGGCTGCGCATGGTGCGCGTGGGTGACGTGCTGGAGCGGCTGCCCCTGCTGGTGCGCGGCCTGCGCCGGGCCACGGGCAAGGCGGTGCGGCTGGAGCTGGACGTGGGCGACGCGGAGCTGGACAAGGCGGTGGCGGACCGGCTGCTGCCCGCGCTGGTGCACCTGGTGCGCAACGCCGTGGACCACGCGCTGGAGTCCCCCGAGGAGCGCCAGGCCGCGGGCAAGGCCCAGGAAGGGCTGGTGCGCCTCGGCTGCCATGCGCGCGCCAGCGGCCAGCTGGAGCTCACCCTGCGCGACGATGGACGCGGCGTGGACGCGAAGGCGGTGGCGAAGGCGGCGAACGCCCCCGTGCCGGACTCCGCGGACGCGCTGCTGGACCTCTTGTGCCGGCCCGGCCTGTCCACGCGCCAGGAGGCCACGCGCACCAGCGGCCGGGGCATGGGCATGGACATCGTGCGCCGCATCGTCGTGGAGCAGCTGGGCGGCGAGCTGCTCATGGACACGCGCAAGGGCGTGGGCACCACCTTCACCCTGAGCGTCCCCCTGACGGTGACGCTGATGGACGCCATCGTCTTCGAGTGCGCGGGCCGCCGGTACGCGGTCGCGGTGGGCACCGTGGAGGAGCTCATCGACGTGGCGGGCGTGGTGCGCCCCGCGGGCGCGGACGGCATCGGGCTGGTGCAGCGCCGGGGCGCGGCGGTGCCGCTGGTGTCGCTGGTGTCGCTGCTGGACGCGACCGGGGACGCCAGCGCGGCGGGCCAGGGCGCCAAGGCGCTCATCGTGCGCCAGCGCGGGGAGCCGGTGGCCTTCGCGGTGGACCGGCTCGTGGGACAGCAGGAGATCGTCCTGCGGCCGTTGGAGGATCCGCTCGTGCGCGTGCCTGGCGTGGCCGGCGCCACGGACCTGGGTGACGGCCAGCCCACGCTGGTGCTGGACCTGGGCGCGTTGGGCGCGGCGCGCGCGGGCCGCCGCAAGCGTGCGACCAGGGCAGGGGAGTGGGTGTCATGAACGTGCTGCACGTGCTGTTCAAGGTGGACGGGACCGAATACGCGATGCCCGCGGCGGACGTGGTGCAGATGGAGTCCTTCACCGGCGCGACGCCGGTGCCCGGGGCGCCCGCGCACGTGGCCGGCCTGGTGCAGGTGCGCGGCCGGGTCATCCCGGTGGTGGACGCGCGCGCCCGCTTCGGGCTGCCGGCGGGGACGCAGTCCCTGGATTCACGGGTGGTTGTGGGGCAGCTGGGCGAGCGCACCGTGGGGCTGCTCGTGGACAGCGCCCGCGAAGTGCTGAAGCTGGACCCCCGCACCATCCAGCCGCCCCCACCCATGGTGGTGGAGGGCGCGAAGGGGTTCGTGAAGGCCGTGGCGCAAGTGGGCCCCCGGCTGGTGATGCTTATCGATTTCCCCCGGGTGGTGGGGGAGGAGGCGGCGGATGTCGACGGACAACGGTAACAGCGTGCGCAAGCTGGAGGACGCTCGCGCGCTGGCGGAGCGCGCCTCGCTCCAGGTGGCGGAAGGCGTGGGGCTGGTGAAGTCCACCGAGCAGCTGGCGACGCGGCTCGCGTCCGCGGGCAACGACCAGGCGGCGGCGGGCGAGCAGGTGCGGATCGCCATCGAGTCCGTGGCCGCGCAGGTGGAGCAGACGAGCACCGCCGTGCAGTCGCTGGTGCGCAGCCAGCTGTCCGCGGGCGAAGCGGCGAAGGGCGTGCAGCAGGAGGCGGAGACCAACGCGGCCACGATGCAGGAGGTGACGGCGTCGGTGTCCGGCGTGCGCAAGGACGCGGGCTCGCTCGCCTCCAGCGCGGACGTGACGGCCTCCACGCTGGAGGAGGTGGCGCGCTCGGTGAAGGGCGTGAGCGCCAACGCGGAGGACCTGGCCGCTTCCAGCGAGGAGTTGCTGGCGAGCATGCAGGAGATGACCGCCACGGTGGAGGACCTGGTGTCGCGCAACCAGACCAGCGCCGCCACCACGGAGGAGGTCGCCGCCACCATTGAAGAGATGTCCAAGGGCATCACCCGGCTGGCCGCGGACGCGCAGGGCGTGGGCGAGCGCATGGGCCAGGTGTCCGGCGCCGTGGTGTCCCTGGGCAAGACGCTCCAGGACGTGGTGCGCGACGCGGCCGCCATGGCCTCCAGCGTGGAGGATACGGCCGCCACGTCGGAGCAGGTGGCCCGCAGCGTGCGCGGCGTCGCCGAGCACACGCGCACCCTGGAGGCGAGCGCCGTCACCACCGCGTCCACCGTGCAGGAGGTGGCCGCCAGCGTGGAGGAGGTGGCCGCCACCGCGGAGAAGAACGCCGCCGTGGTGGACGCCAACGCGGCCACCATCGAGCAGCTGTCCCGCTCCGCCCAGGCGGTGGCCCGCGGGGCGGAGAGCATCAACGGCCTGGCGTCCACCAGCGCCACCGCGTCCTCGCAGCTGGAGTCCTCCACGCGCCGCGCGGCGCAGCTGACGGAGGAGGCGCGGCTGGCCGCGGAGCGCGTGGGCACGAGCGCGCGCGAGGGCGGCGCCACGGTGGGGCGCTCCATCGCGGGCTTCGGCCGCATCCGCCAGTCCATCGTGGAGTCGTCCGGGGTGATGAAGGAGATGGGCCGGCGCGCCGAGGAGATTGGCGACATCGTGCAGACCATCAACCTCATCGCGGACCGCACCAACCTCCTGTCGCTCAACGCCAGCATCGAGGCGGCGCGCGCGGGTGAGCACGGCCGCGGCTTCGCGGTGGTGGCGGAGGAGATTCGCGCCCTGGCGGACCGCGCGGCGGCGGCCAGCAGTGACGTGGCGAAGATTGTCCGGGGCCTCCAGACGACGGCGCGCGAGGCGGCGGTGGCCACCGGTGAAGGCGTGCGCGCGGCGGACGAGGGCGCGGCGCTGGCGGGAGAGGCGGAGCGCGCGCTGGGCACCATCCTCAAGGGCGTGGACGAGCTGGGCTCGAACGTGCGTGAGGCGTCGCGCGCGTCGGCGGAGCAGGTGCAGGCGGTGCAGGCGCTGGTGCATGCCACGGCGAAGGTGAGCGAGCAGGGGCGGCTCATCGCCGCGTCCGCGGTGGAGCAGGCGCAGGCCGCGCAGGCGCTGACCCAGGGCGGCACGGAGATGCGGCGCATGGCGCGGCAGACCACCCAGGCCACCCAGGACCAGGCCAAGGCGCTGCGCGACGCGGTGCGCTCCAACAACCAGCTGACGGAGGTGGCGGAGAAGGTGTCGCGCGCCATGCAGGAGCAGGCCCAGGCCGCCACGGACCTGGCCCGGGGCGCCGCGCAGATGCGCCAGCTGGTGCAGGGCGTGAGCGCCGCGGTGATGACGCAGGGCCAGCAGGTGGGGGCCCTGGGGGCGACAGCGCAGGAGGTGGCGTCCTCCACGCAGCGCACGCTCACCGGCATCTCGGAGCAGGCCAAGGCCGCGCAGGAGGTGACGAAGGCCATGGAGGCCACGCGCAAGGAGGTGGCCCAGTCCACGCGCGCCATGTCGGAGCAGGCCCGCGCGCTCAAGCAGGGCGAGCTCGCCAGCCGTCAGGTGGCCACCCTGGCCAAGGAGGTGACGCGCGCCACGGACGAGCAGGCCCAGGCGCTCACGAGCCTGGTGCGCGGAGCGGAGGAGGTGCGCCGGGTGGCGAAGACGACCGCGCGCGCGCTGGATGAGCAGACGGACGCCCTGTCCCTGCTCACCCTGTCCGCCGCGAAGCAGGCCACGGGCGTGGCGGCGGTGGCGAAGGCCGCCCTGGACCAGGCCACGATGAGCGAGCAGCTGGGCCGGTCGGTGGAGGACATGCGCATCCGCGCGAAGGAGATCGCCGGCACCACGGCGGAGCAGGCGCGCGCCATGGCCGTCACCGCCAAGGAAGTGAAGGAGGTCGCGGGCCGGCTGGGACAGCTGTCGCGGCTGAACGGAGAGCAGGTGGAGGGCTTGAGCCACCTGAGCGGCCTGTTGGGCGCCACGGAGCCGGGGACGTCCCGGAACACGCGGGAGCAGTCCACGTGAGCAGCACGACCGCGAAGCACCCGTTATCGTTGTCCGCGGAGGACCGCGCCCGGGTGGAAGAGGTGGACCAGCTGGCGCGCCGGGGCCCGGCGAGCCTGCCGGTGCTGGTGAACGGGCTGGACGCGCCGTCGTGGGCGGTGCGCCGCGCCGTGGTGTCCGCGCTGGCGCGCCTGGGCTCCGCCGCGGTGGAGCCCCTGTGCCAGGTGCTGTGCCACCGCCGGGACAACGAGGCGCGCATCGCCGCGGCGGTGGACGCGCTAGTGGCCGCCACCGGCGACGTGGAAGGCCCGGTGGAGCTCCTGGGGGACGACCCCAACCCGGCCATCGTCTGTGACGCCGCCCAGGTGCTGGGGCGCCGCCGCAGCCGGCGGTCCGTGCCGCTCTTGTCGCGGCTCATCGTCCACCCGGACGACAACGTGGCGGTGGCCGCCATCGAGGCGCTGGGCCGCGTGGGCGGCGGCGCGGCGGTGGACGCGCTCCTGTCCTCGCTGGGCAGCGGCAACTTCTTCCGCATCTTCCCCGCCATCGACGTGCTGGGCCGCTCGGGCGACCCCACCGTCGTGCCGGCGCTGATGGCGCTCTTGTCCGACCCCTTCTACGTCCTGGAGGCGGCGCGCGCGCTGGGCCGCACCGGCCAGGAGGCCGCGGTGCCCGCGCTGGTGGGCCTGCTCCAGCGCGGCAACGACGCGGTGGTGCGCGTGGCGGCGGTGGCGCTCGTCGAAATCCACGACGCGCAGGTGCAGCGCTTCGGCGGCGCGCGCACGGTGCCGTCGGTGCTGCGCTCCAGCTCGTCGGAGCCGCACCCCACCGGGCGCCGGCTGGCCCAGGTCATCGCGGGCGCGGACGCGGGGGAGAAGACCGCCGTCGCGCGCCTCTTGGGCTGGGTGGGCGGCGCGGACGCGGCCACGGGGCTCTTGAAGCTCCTGGACTCGCAGGACCTGGGCGTGTCGCGCGCGGCCGCGGCGGCCCTGGGCGAACTGGGCGCGGAGGCGGACGCGCAGATTCTTCAGGCGCTGCGCGAGGGTGACAGCTCGCGCAGGCGGGCGCTGCTGCCTTTGGTGGGCAAGCGCTCCGCGGCGGTGCCGGACGTGCTCCTGTGCCTGGAGGACCGGGACGCGACGGTGCGCGCGCTGGCGGCGGAGACGCTGTCGCGCATCGGCGACACGTCCGCGGTGCCGGCCCTGTTCGCGCGGCTGGCGGACGAGGACCCGCGCGTGTCGCAGGCGGTGGTGGGCGCCATCCAGTCGCTGGGCAGCGAGACGACGGAGACCCTGGCGCTGGAGGCGGCGCGCTCCGCGGACGCGCGCCAGCGGCGGGCGGCGCTGCGCATCGTGGCGTACTTCGGCTACCCGCGCGGCCTGGACGCGCTGCTGTTGGCCATGCGGGATCCGGACGAGCGGCTGCGCGACGCGGCCATCTACGGCCTGCCCTTCATCGACGACCCGCGCGCGGTGGACGCGCTGCTGGCCGCCGCGAACCACGAGTCGGAGCGCACGCGCGCCACCGCCATGCGCGCGCTGGGCCAGACGGACAAGCAGGCGCGCATCACCTCCACGCTGCTGGGCGGCTTGAACGACCGCGACCCGTGGGTGCGCTACTACGCGTGCCAGTCGCTGGGGAAGCTCAACGAGGAGGCCGCCGCGGACGCCATCGTCGCGCTGGCCAACGACGACGCGGGCCAGGTGCGCGTGGCGGTGGTGGACGCGCTGGCGCACATGCACACGGAGAGCGCCATGGCGGCGCTGCGCCGGGCGGCCTCGTCAGCGGACGCGGACGTGCGCCGCGCGGCCCTCCTGGGGCTGGGCGTGGCCCGGCGGCCGGACGCGCTGCCGGTGCTGCTGGAGGCGGTGCACTCGGAGGACCCGGCCACGCGGCTGGTCGCCCTGTCCGCCGTGGCGGAGTACGACGCGCCGGAGACGCTGCCCGCGCTCCTGCGCGCCGCCGGGGACCGGGATGACAGCGTGCGCAGCGCGGCGGTGGGCTTCCTCGCCACGCGCACGGGTTCGCATGCGACGCAGCAGCTGGTGTCGCTGCTGGGCGACGTGATGCTGCGCGAGCAGGTGGTGTCCGCGCTGGCGCTGCCCGTGGAAGGGCGCCTGCCCGGGCTGATGGCGGCGCTGGAGGCGGCGGACGACTCGACGGCGCCCCTGCTGGTGGCGGCGCTGGCGCGCATGCGCCGGGCGGACGCGAAGGCGGCGCTGATGCAGTCGCTCATCGGCGCGAGCCCCGCCGGACGCCGGGCCTCCGCGCCCGCCGTGGCGGCGCTGGGCACGGTGGAGGCACGCGAGGCGCTGGACAAGGCGGCCCACCGCGACGAGGACCCCGAAGTGCGCCGCGCCTGCCTGCTGGCACTGGGGCGCTAGGACACCCACGGCCATGAGTGCGCTGCCGCTGTCCCCGCAGGTCCTGGCCATCCTCTCGATGCTCATCGAGCAGCGCTCGGGCCTGCACTACGGGCCCGAGGACCGGGACCTGCTGGCGGAGAAGCTGTCCACCCGGGCACTGGATGCCGGGTTCGACTCGCTGCTCGACTACTACTACTTCCTCCGCTACGACCCGAAGGGGCCGGAGACGCTGGCCTCGCTGGTGGAGGCGCTGCTCGTCCACGAGACGTACTTCTTCCGCGAGCCCCAGGCGCTGGAGGTGCTGGTGGACGAGCTGCTCGTTCCGGAGGTCCGCGCCGGCCGCAAGCCCCGGGTGTGGTGCGCGGCGTGCTCCACCGGCGAGGAGCCCCTCACGCTGGCCATGCTCCTGGACTCGCGCGGCGTGCTGGGGGACGTGTCCATCCTGGCCACGGACCTGAGCTCCAAGGCGCTGGAGCGCGCGAAGTCGGGAGAGCACAACCTGCGCTGCCTGCGCGCGCTGCCCCCGGGCGTGATGGGGCGCTGGCTGACCATGGTGGACGGCCGTCCCCGCGTGCGGCCGGACCTGATGGCCCGGGTGGAGTGGCGGCAGCTCAACCTGGTGGACACGGAGGGCTACCCGGAGCCGGGCAGCTGCGACGCCATCCTCTGCCGCAACGTGCTCATCTACTTCCAGGACGACACCGCGCGCCGCGTGGTGGACAGCATCACCCGGACGCTGCGGCCCGGAGGGCACCTGGTGGTGGGCACCTCCGAATCCCTGATGCGCTTCGGCACGGCGCTGCGCTGCGAGGAGCGCCGCGGCGCGTTCTTCTACAGCAAGGCGGACTCATGACGTTGCGCGTGCTGGTGGTGGACGACTCGGCGTTCGCGCGCAAGGTGCTGCGCAAGGTGCTGTCGGAGGCGGAGGGGCTGGAGGTGGTGGGCACCGCGCGCGACGGCCTGGACGCGCTGGAGCGGGTGGCGGAGCTCAAGCCGGACGTCATCACCCTGGACCTGGTGATGCCGTCGCTGGACGGGACGGGCTTCCTGCGCGCGTTGGCTGGCATGCCGGACGCGCCGCGCGTGGTGGTGGTGAGCAGCGCGGGCACGGACAGCGAGCTGGCGGTGGCCGCGCTCCAGGCGGGCGCGGTGGACCTGGTGCACAAGCCCACGGCGCTCGCCACGGACCGGCTCTACGAGCTGGGCGCGGAGTTGGTGGAGAAGGTGCGCATCGCGGGGCGCGCGGTGCCGCGCTACCAGCAGGAGCTGGCGGAGACCGCGGACGCCCCGCCTTCGAAGCCCCTGCCCGCGACGTCGACGAAGCTGCTGGCGGTGGGCACGTCCACGGGCGGGCCGCAGGCGCTGACGCGGTTGTTGTCCGCGCTGCCCAGGGACTTTCCGGCGCCGGTGGTGCTCGCGCTGCACATCCCCGCTGGCTACACGGAGGCCGTGGCCAAGCGGCTGGACTCGCAGAGCGCGCTGGAGGTGGTGGAGGCGAGCGACGGCATGGAGCTGGTGCCGGGCCGCGCGGTGCTGGCGCGCGCGGGCCACCACCTGAAGGTGGCGCGGCACGGGGCGCTCAACCTGGCGCGCCTGGACCGCCATCCGCTGGGCACCCCGCACCATCCCTCCGTGGACGTGCTCTTCCAGAGCGTGGCGGAGGTCTGGGGGCGGGACGCGCTGGGGCTGGTGCTCACCGGCATGGGCGAGGACGGGCTCCAGGGCGCGCGGGCCCTGCGCGCCGCGGGGGGTGTGGTGCTCACGGAGGCGGAGTCCTCCTGCGTGGTGTACGGCATGCCGCGCGCGGTGGCGGAGGCGGGCCTGTCCAACGGCAGCGCGCCGCTGGAAGACCTGGTGCCCCTCATCTCGCGCTTCGTCTGACGGGCGCGGGG
>NZ_RAWR01000240.1:0-15781 GCF_003986945.1 Corallococcus sp. AB018
CCCGGAGACCACCCCGCCCGTGGTGCAGGCGAAGGCCACCTACGCGGACTTCATCAAGGACGGCCGTGCGGCGATGGGCCGCAAGAGCTTCAAGGCGGCCGTGACCGCCTACCGCAAGGCGCTCGCGCTCGACAGCGACTCCATCGAGGCGAAGACGGGCCTGGGCATCTCGCTGGCCAACAACAGCAGCACCAGCGAGGCCGGCTACCGGGAAGCGGCCAAGCTGCTCCAGGACGTCGTCAATGCGGAGCCCAAGAACGCGAAGGCCTGGTTCTGGCTGGGCAGCTCGCGGCAGTTCTCCGGTGATCAAACCCGAGCGGCCGAGGCCTATAAGAAGTATCTGTTCCTCGAACCGACGGGAAGCTCGGCGGACGAGGTGCGTGCCCTGCTCAATGGGATGAAATGAGCAGGGGAGGCGGCCTGTCCGCCTCCTGCCCGCCCTTGTTGTCGGAGTCGTCGTGCTCGTCCTGGGACTTGAAACCTCGTGCGATGAAACCGCCGCCGCCGTCGTGGAGGACGGGCGGCGCGTCCTGTCGGACGTCGTCTCCACGCAGGTGGACATCCACCGCCGCTGGGGCGGCGTCGTGCCGGAGCTGGCCAGCCGCAACCACATCGTCCAGGTGATGCCCGTCGTCCACGAGGCCCTCACGCGCGCGGACAAGACGCTGGACGACATCGACCTCATCGCCGTCACGTCCGGCCCCGGTCTCATCGGCGCGCTGCTCGTGGGGCTCCAGGTGGCCAAGGGGCTGAGCCTCGCCACCGGCAAGCCCTTCGTGGGCGCCAACCACCTGGAAGGGCACCTGCTCGCCATCCGCCTGCTGGAGGACGCGCCCGCGCCGCCCTTCCTGGGGCTCGTCGTCTCCGGCGGCCACACCAGCCTCTACGAAGTGCGCGACTACGGGAACTACCGCCTCGTGGGCCGCACGCGCGACGACGCCGCGGGCGAGGCCTACGACAAGACGGCGCGCATCCTCGGCCTGCCGTACCCGGGCGGGCAGCCCATCGATGAGCTGGCCCAGAAGGGCAACCCGGAGGCCATCCGCTTCCCGCGCGCGCTGCCCGGCGACAACCTGGACGTGTCCTTCTCCGGCCTGAAGACGTCGGTGCTCCACCACGTCCAGAAGCACGGCGTGCCGGAGGGCCAGGCCCTCCACGACCTGTGCGCGTCGTTCCAGGAGGCGGTGGCGGACGTGCTGTCGAAGAAGCTCGTCGCCGCGGCCAAGAAGCTGGGCCACAACCAACTGGTGCTGTGCGGCGGGGTGGCGGCGAACTCGCGGCTCAGGGCGCTGTGCAAGCAGCGCGCGGAGGAGCGGGGCCTGCGCATGTTCCTTCCGCCGGTGCGGCTGTGCACGGACAATGGCGCGATGATCGCCGTCGCGGGGTATGAAGCGTGGCGCCGCGGCTTGCGCGGTGATTTCCGCCTCGCGGCCGACCCCGCCTGGCGCATGGAGTAGGGGCCTGACAGTGGATTCTCCGCGCGACATCCTCAAGCGCCACGGCCTGCGGGCCAAGCACAGCTGGGGACAGAACTTCCTCGGAGACCCGGACGCGCTCCAGTCCATCTCGGACGCGCTCGAGCTGCGCGAGGGTGAACCCGTGGTGGAGCTGGGCCCGGGCCTGGGCCACCTCACGCGCTTCCTCGCCGCCACCGGCGCGCGCGTCACCGCCGTGGAGCGCGACCGCGACATGGTGGCCGTGCTGGAGAAGGAAGCCATCCCCGGCGTGCGCGTGGTGCCCGGCAACGCCGCCACGGTGGACTTCGCCCAGGTGGCCGGCGCGGACGACATCGCGCTCGTGGGCAACCTGCCGTACCACCTCACCAGCCCCATCCTCTTCCAGGTGCTCGCGCAGCGCGCCCGCATCTCGCGTGCCGTCTTCACGCTCCAGAAGGAGGTCGTGGTGCGGCTGGCCGCGGAGCCTGGCAACCGCGACTACGGCTTGCTCACGGTGCTGCTCGGCCTGCACTTCGACGTGGAGCAGGTGCTCACGCTGGAGGCGTGGCGCTTCCATCCGCCTCCGAAGGTGGACTCCGCCGTGCTGCGCCTCACGCGGCTCAAGAAGCCCCGCGCCCCGCTGGTGGACGAGGCCCGCTTCACGCGGCTGGTGAAGGCCAGCTTCGCGCAGCGCCGCAAGACGCTGATCAACTCGCTCAAGTCCGACAAGGGCCTGGCGTCGCCAGAGGTGATGCTCGCGGCGCTCAAGACGGCGGGCATCGACCCGGGTCGCCGCGCGGAGACGCTCTCCCCGGAGGAGTTCGCTTCCATCGAGCGCGCCCTGGGGCCTGTCACCGCCATGGCACCGCCGCCCCCGGACGCGCCGGAAGCGGAAACTTCAGAAGAGTAGGGGACGTTCAGCGCTTCTGGCCCAGCGCGGCCAGAAGCCCACCCTGCTGGGAGAGGAACGCGCGGAACTCGTCCTCATCGATGCGCAGGCGCGCGAGCACGCCGCTGAGGACCTCGTCCACGGAGCCCTCCGGCCGGCGCTTCAGCTCGAAGGCCGTCTTCAGCAGGGCCACGCCATAGAGTGGATCCACGTCCACCGGAGGTGCGGGAGGGGCCGTGGCCGTACGGGCGGCGGGCACCACTTCCGTGGGCTCCACCAGGTCCACCACCGCCGTCTTCACCCGCTGCCTGCCGCGCATCTGTGGCCCGTCGCTCCCGCTGCTTGCGTGTTCGCGGGCACCGTAGGGGATGACCCCCAAGGGCGCAAGGGTCGGGTGATCCGGCGAAAATTGCCGGATGCACGGGGGCATGGTTGTGTTATCCGCCCCCCGCGCGCGCATGTGTCTCATGCGTGGCTTTCCGGGGGCGGAGGCCTCGGGCCGATGGACCACCGCTACATCGTCGTCGAAGGCCCCATCGGCGTGGGCAAGACGAGCCTCACCAACCTCCTCACGGAGCGACTGGGCAGCCGCCGCATTCTAGAGGTGGTGGAGGAGAATCCCTTCCTCTCCAGCTTCTACGCGGACCGGCAGAAGTTCGCGTTCCAGACGCAGGTGTTCTTCCTGCTCTCGCGCTTCCGCCAGCAGCAGGAGCTCTTCCAACAGGACCTGTTCCGCTCCGTCACCGTGAGCGACTACCTGTTCGCGAAGGACCGCATCTTCGCCAACCTCACGCTGGCCTCGGACGAGCTGGCGCTCTACGACCGCGTCTTCGAGGCGCTGGGGCCCCGCGTCCCGCAGCCCGACCTGGTCATCTACCTCCAGGCCCAGCTGGACGTGCTGCTGCATCGCATCAAGAAGCGCGGCCGTGAATTCGAGCGCAAGTTCGACGCGGGCTACCTGGAGTCGCTCACGCACGCGTACAACGACTTCTTCGCGCACTATCAGGACACGCCGCTCCTGGTCGTGAACACGTCGGACATCGACTTCGTGCACAACGAAGCCGACCGCGAGGACCTGCTGCTGGCCATCCAGAACGCGAAATCCGGCGTGCAGCACTACACCCCCAAGTCCCGCCGGGGCTGACGGCCGCCGCCCGCCTGGCTGCCTGGCGTGGGTTAAACCCCCACGAGGCCCCGAGGGCGTTAGAGTGCATCCCCGTGGAACCCCCGGCCTCCGGCGATCCCCCCTGGGACGGCGAGGGGCCTGAAGTTCCACGCGGCTGTCCCACCCGTCTTGCCACAGGAGGTGAACCGTGAAGGACAAGGTCACCATCCACACGCTGAAGCGCCTGAAGCAGTCCGGTCAGAAGATCTGCATGGTCACCGCCTACGACGCGACGTTCGCGCGCATCCTCGATGAGGGCGGCGCGGACGTGCTCCTGGTCGGTGACTCGCTGGGCATGGTCATCCAGGGCCAGGAGTCCACGCTGCCCGTCACCATGGACCAGATGGTCTACCACGCGGCGGCGGTGGCTCGCGGCGCGAAGCGGGCGCACGTGGTGGGCGACCTGCCCTTCATGAGCTACCAGGTGTCGCCGCAAGAGGCGGTGCGCAACGCCGGGCGGCTCGTCTCCGAAGGCAACGTGGGCAGCGTGAAGCTGGAGGGCGGCGCCGAGTTCGCCGAAACCGTGCGCGCCATCGTCCGCGCCAGCATCCCCGTCATGGGCCACCTGGGGCTGACGCCGCAGTCCGTGCACAAGATGGGCGGCTACGTGGTGCAGGGCCGCGACGAGGACGCCGCGCGCCGCATGCTGGATGACGCGCTCGCGCTGGAGGCCGCCGGCGCCTATGCGCTGGTGCTGGAGGGCGTGCCGCTGGAGCTGGCGCGCACCATCACCCAGAGCCTGAAGATTCCGACCATCGGCATTGGAGCGGGCAAGCACTGTGATGGCCAGGTGCTGGTCTGCTACGACCTGCTGGGCATGAACCCGGACTTCAAGCCGAAGTTCGTGAAGCGCTTCGCCAACCTGCACGGGAACATCAAGGAGGCCGCGAACACGTACTTCTCCGAAGTGCGCGCGGGCACCTTCCCGGATGAAGAGCACAGCTTCAAGGCCACCAAGGGCATCCGGCTGGTGACGCCCACGCCGGCGGCCCCCGAAGCGGAAGGTGCTGGCGAGCCCGCGGAGAAGGTCGGCGGCATCTACGGGGCTCCCGTCTAGCCATGGCACCCCACGTCCTGCGCACCGTTCCGGAAGTGAAGGCCTGGGTCGCGTCCCTCCAGAAGGAGGGCAAGACGCTGGCGCTCGTGCCCACCATGGGCTTCCTCCATGAGGGACATGTCTCGCTCATGAGAGAGGGCGGCCGGCGCGCGGACGTGGTGGCTGCGTCCATCTTCGTGAACCCCACGCAGTTCGGTCCCAGCGAAGACCTGGCGCGCTACCCGCGCGACTTCGACGGGGACCTGGCCAGGTGCGCGAACGCGGGCGTCACGGCCGTGTTCGCGCCCGAGCCCGCGGCGATGTACCCCCCGGGCTACCAGACCTACGTGGACGTCACGGAGGTCAGCCAGGGGCTGTGCGGCGAGCGGCGTCCCGGCCACTTCCAGGGCGTCGCCACCATCGTCACGCAGCTGTTGGCGCTGTTCCGGCCGGCCGTGGCGCTGTTCGGAGAGAAGGACTACCAGCAGCTCCAGGTCATCAAGACGCTCAACCGCGACCTGCACCTGGGCGCGGACATCGTGGGCATGCCCACGGTGCGGGAAGCGGACGGGCTGGCCATGAGCAGCCGCAACGCCTATCTGTCCGCGGATGGACGCCAGCGGGCGCTCGCCCTGTCGAAGGGCATCCGGGCGGCCCAGGCCCTGCTCGCCTCCGGCACCCGGGACACACGGGCGTTGGTGGAGGCCGCCCGCCGTGAATTGCAGGCGGCGGACCTCCGCGAGGACTACGTGGAGGTTCGGGACGCCGGGACGCTTTCACCCCTGGACTCGGTGGCGCCCGGACAGACGGCGCGCATGCTGGTGGCGGCCTTCTCGGGCACCACGCGGCTCATCGACAACATGCCGCTGGCCGGTTAGGAGACCCGGGACACGTTATGGCCGCTGGAAAGTCGAAGGGTGTGGGTGCGGAGCCGGGGGTGAAGCTCATCGCCGAGAATCGGCGTGCGCGCTTCGACTACACGGTGGATGAGAAGATAGAGGCCGGGCTGGAGCTCACGGGGAGCGAGGTGAAGTCGTTGCGTGAAGGAACGGCCAACCTGTCGGACGCCTACGCGCTCCAGAAGGGCACGGAGCTGTTCCTGCTCAACGCCCACATCGGCTCCTACAAGGCGGCCAGCGTCTTCGACCACCTTCCCACCCGGGGCCGGAAGCTGCTGATGCACCGGGCGGAGATAGACCGGTGGACGGCGAAGGTTCGCGAGCGCGGTTACTCCATCATCCCGCTCGTGCTGTACTTCAGGAAGGGACGGGCCAAGGTGGAACTGGGCCTGTGCCGCGGCAAGACGCACGAAGACCGCCGTCACGACATCAAGGAACGGGAGACGAAGCGGGAGATGGACCGGGAAGTGCGCCGTCGTTGAGGGCGCTCCCGCAATTCCCCTGCCGGACACGCTGGAATGGACAAGAAGGTTTCCGACAAGAAGGAGCGGCTGTTGGCCGCGCTCGACCAGGGCATGGTGATGATCCACCTGGACGCGCGTCGTCCGGGCGTGCTCGTCCCCGCCAGCCTCAGGGGCGAAGCGCACCTGCGCCTCAACCTCTCCTACCGTTTCGAGCCCCCCGACCTCACGGTGGGCGAGTGGGGCGTGCGCTGCACGCTGAGCTTCTCCGGTTCGCGCTTCACGGTGGCGGTGCCCTGGTCGGCGCTGTTCGCCATCGCCAGCCACGTGACGAAGGAGTTCTGGATGTACCCGGAGGAGATGCCGCCGGAGCTGCTCCAGCAGCCGCCGGTGGCGTCCGCCTCCGTCGCGCGTCCGCCGCAGCCCGCGCCGGTGCCCGTGGCCGCGGAGCGGCCCCGTGCCTTTCTGCGCGAGGTGCAGGCCGAGCACACCGAAGAGCCGGAGTCGCGTCCGGAGGTGGCGCCTCCGCCGCCGCCCGAGGGAGGCCCCCCGGACGAGCCGCAGCCGCCGCGCCGTGGCCACCTGCGGCTGGTGAAGTAGGACGACGGGCCTGGCGGAGCGTCAGCGCTTGAGCTCCGCCGCCACGTCCGACTTCTTGCCGCCCATGAACGCCCCCGTCCAGACGCGGTAGCCCTTGAGCTTGAGCTGCACGGGGACGGAGCGCGCGGGGTAGACGTTGTCCATCACCAGCGGCGTCACGCCCACCTCCACGCCGTCCACCAGGACGGTGGCGCCGGAGGGCTCGCTGCGGATGGACAGGACCGCTGACGGGAGTCCGAGCGCGCGCAGCACCTGGAGCTCGTAGCGGGGCCACACGAACAGCGCGCCCGCAGCGAGCACTGCCGCGATGCCGAGCAGCGCCACGGCCGGTCCCCAGCGCCCGCGGGAGCGGGAAGGCGCCATGGGCTCGAACTCCGACGGCGAACTCTCCGCCCGGGGCGCGCGCTCCTCCAGCTCCAGGTCACCCTGAGCCGCCTGACGGATGCTGGGCCGGTTCATCCGCTCCGCGTCGTCCACGTCCGAGATGGACTGCGTGGCCAGCGCGGGAGCATCCGCCGGGGCGGGGGAGGGCGCCTGCGTCCGGGCTCGCGAGGCAGGGGTCGCCGCACTCGTCTGCGGTCGAGAATCAGGCGCTCCACTGGGCCCACTCGCCGGAGCCCGAGCGGGTGCGGACGACGACGCCGCGTTCGCCTGAGGCCGAGAAGCAGCGGCCCCAGTGGGCCCATTCGCCTGCGCCCAAGCGGGTGCGGACGTCGCCATCGCGGGCGCGTTCGCCTGAGGCCGCGAAGGGCCTGGCCGCGCGGAGCCATGCGGGGCCGCAGGGTCGCGTCCCGGCACGGACGCGTCGGGAGCCATCGCAGGAGCCTCGCCCGCATCGCTCCAACGCCCGGAAGGCCCGCGCGTGCAGGACTCACAGGGAGAGTCAGGGGACTCCAGCGCCGAACCGCACAGGGCACAGGTGTGGACCACGGCGCCGGACGCGGACAGCGAGACGCCTCCGGCCGGTGGGCTCCACGGCTCCTCTTCCTCCGCCGCCACGGGGACAGAGGCCGGAGGCGCCTTCCACGCTGGCGAAGCGCCATAAGCCATCGTGGCCTGTCGTGCGCCAGACGCGGACGGGATGCGCCCCGTGTCCACGCCCTCGAGCGGCACGGCGGACATCACGAACGACGCCGACGTCGAAGCCGGGGCCTCCGCGAGCGCGGCCTGGGCCACCTCTCCCACGGACAGGGGCAGCCGGACGCCGCGCAGGAAGGTCGCCAGCGCGTGCGACGACGCGGGCTCCCCCGTCTGCGCGAGCCACCGCGCCAACGCCTCCGACACGTCCTCCGGCTCCGGAAAGCGGGCCGCCGGGTCGCGCGACAGCATGCGCAGCACCAGCGTGGCCAGCGACGCCGGCACGTCCGGCAGCGACGAGGGCGCGCGGTTGAGGATGGAGTACGCCACCGCCATCGGCTCCGCCGCCACCGACCCGAACGGGTGCTGCCCCGCGAGCAGCTCCGCCAGGAGGGTGCCCAGCGAGAACTGGTCGCTCAGCGCCGTGGCCGGCTCGCCCCGGAGCACTTCCGGCGCCGCATACGGCACCTTGCCCTTGAAGGCCCCGGGCTCCGTGCGCGACAGGCCCGCCAGCCGCGCGATACCGAAGTCCGTGACCTTCACCTCGCCTTCGCGCGACACCAGCAGGTTGGACGGGGACACGTCCCGGTGCGCCGTCACCACCGGGTGGCCGTCGTGCTGGCGGCGGTACGCGTGCTGCAATCCCGCCTGCGCCTGGCTCGCGATGAACACCGCCAGGTGCGGAGGAATGCGCAGTCCCTGGCGCGTCACCGCGCGGATCAGCGCGCCCAGGTCCCAGCCGTCCACCAGCTCCATCACCAGGAAGAGCCCTTCCGCGCTCTCCCCCACGTCGTGCACGGTGACGATGTTCTGGTGCTGCAGCAGCATGGCCAGCCGCGCCTCGGAGACGAACATCCGGGAGATGTCCGGCTCGCGCGCCAGGTGCGGCAGCACGCGCTTGATGGCCACGGTCCGCTCGAAGCCCTCCGCGCCCTTCGCCACGCCCAGGAACAGCTCCGCCATGCCTCCCGTGGCCAGGGGTTGCAGCAGCCGGTAGCGCGACGTCACGGGGACCTCCGGAAGGACGCGGTGGGGCGCTTCACCCCTGTGACTGGGTGATTTCGCGCAGGTGATTCCACGGGTAGATGCCCGTGGTGTGCTGGTCGCTGAAGACGAACGCGAGCGCGTAGTTGCCCACCGGCTGCATCTGCAGCACGCGCAGGTTCGCGGGCACCTGCGAGGGGTCCAGCGTGCGCTTCGCCGTCCACTCGTCCACGCACGCGGCGCACGGGCACTGCTGGCGCAGCACCTGCGCGGTGGCGGTCGTCGTCACGCCGTCATCCCACGTCAGCGTCAGCGACTCGCCGTCCGCGGACAGCTTCGCATCCGTCGCGCTGACGGGCTTGGGCGCGGGCTTGATGCGATCCCAGAAATTGCTCACCGGTACACCTTCCAAGGCTTTGGAGCAGCAGCCCCTCCCTACCATCCTTCCGGCGGAGTGGGGGGCCTGCCGCGAAAGCGAAGGACCCGGGGAACCAAGGCTTCAGGAAGCCAGCTTGACGGGCTGCCGGTGGCCTTCCAGCCGCACGCCCCGCTGGGCCAGCACCGCGCGCAGCGCCAGCACCACCTTGGGGTCCAGCTGCGCGCCGCTCAGGTTGTCCAGGATCTCCATCGCCTTCTCCAGCGGCATGGCCTTCTGGTAGGGGCGCGTGGAGGTGCACGCATCGAAGGTGTCCGCGCACGCCACGATGCGCGCGAGCATCGGGATGGCCTCGCCCTTGAGCTTGTCCGGGTAGCCCGTGCCGTCCCAGCGCTCATGGTGGTGGCGCACGCACGCGCGCACCGAACCCAGGAACGTCACCGGCCCGATGATGGCGTCGCCAATGGCGGGGTGCTCGCGCATCAGGGACATCTCCTGGTCGGTGAGCCGGGACTGCTTGCAGAGGATGTTCTCCGGGATGCCAATCTTCCCGATGTCGTGGAGGATGCCGCCGTACTGCAGTTGCCGCAGCTCGCGCTCGGTGAGCTTCAGCTCCTTGCCAATCTCCACCGCCACGTCGCCCACCCGCTGGCTGTGGCCACGCGTGTACGCGTCCTTGGAGTCGATGGAGTTGGCCAGCGCGACGATGGTCTCCAGGTAGCCCTTCTCCAGGCTCTCGTAGAGGCCGCGCGTCTCCATGTCGTACGCCATGAGTTGCTTGCTCATGTAGTTGAACGTCTGGGCCAGCTCCCCCAGCTCGTTCTTCTGCTTCAGGTGCACCTCCACGCCGAACTTGCCGCGCGCCAGCTCCAGCGACGTCGCGATGAAGGTCTTCAGCGGCTGCGTGAGGTTGCGGGAGAAGATGGCCGCCAGCACCAGCGCCACCAGGAAGGCTCCGCCCAGGCCCAGGAGGATGCGCCGCTCCATCGACTCAACCTGGCGGTAGGCGTTCTCCACGGGCTGCTCGGACACGATGGCCCAGCCCGCCTCCGGCAGCACCGAGTACGCGGACACCACCGCGTCGCGCCCCTCGCCGAAGTTGCCCACGTGGAACAGCTCCGTGTCGGGCGTGCCCTCGCGCTGCTTGAGCAGGTGCGCCAGGGGCAGCCGCTTCGACACGTCGTCACCCACCGCGCCCAGGTCACCGCCGCCGGTAATCAGGCGGCCATGCCGGTCCGCCAGGTACGCGAACCCCGTGCTGCCCACGCGCTCCTGCGCCAGCATCTGCCGCAGGCCCGCGAGCGTGATGTCCGCGGCCATGTAGCCCTGCACCGGGTCACCCACGGGGACGGCCAGCGTCACCACCGGCCCGCCGCCGCCGTGGGACGCCACCACGTCCGAGTAGCGCACCCCGGTGAGCCCCTCGTCCAACAGGGCCCGCGCGCGCTCCTCGTGCTCCGCCACCCCGCTGGGCGCCATGTCGTGCACCGCGAAGGCCTGCAGGCCGGGCAGCCGCTGCCGGTCCGCGCCGAACACGGTGAGCGCCAGCAACTCCGGGCGCTGGTTGAGCACCGCCGCGATGTGCAGCCGCTGCGTGTCTTGCGGCAGCGTGAAGAATCCGCCCGGCACGCTGGACAGTCCCACCACGCGCTCCGTGGGGTCCTCCAGGAAGCTCTCCGCCTTGAGCCGCAGCTGCTTCACGCGCTCCTGCGCCAGCTCCTGCGCATCGCGGATGAGCAGCTCGCGCGTATGGGACACCGACAACCAGCCCACCATCAGCGTGGGGATGATGCTGACCACCAGCATCAGGAGGAGGATGGCTTTGAAAAGTCGCACGGCGGTGGCTCCTCGCTCGGGTCAGGCGGCTACTTCTGCCACCCGTCCTTCACCTTGACGTTGAGTTCGAGCGATTCCGCGGCCAGCTCGAAGCGCCGTGTCTGGGAGGGCAGGGACCGCCCCTGCTCCGGACTCACCGCCGTCACCGTCCAGCGATAACGGCCCGCGGGCAGCGCCGGCAACGTCCATTGCCGCGCGGCCTGCACCGTGCGCACCGGCGCCGGTGCCGCTCCGCCCTCCACGCCTTCCGCGACGACCTCCACCTCGTAGCGCGTGGCGCCCGTGACGGAGGCCCACGCCAGCGTCACCGGCCCCAGGAGTCCGTTGGGCGAGGCCTTCAGCGCGAAGCGGGCCTTGTCCGCGGGCTGCGCCAGCTGCGGCGCGCCGGGCGGCTCCGGCAGCACGGTGCCCTGCTGCACGCGCACGGACTCGCCCTTCGCCAGCACGCGGGTGGCGTGCTGCGCCTCCACGGTGACGGGAGGCCCCTGCCGGTGGGTGACGGTGGTGGTGCCGCCGTCGTGGTCCACCTCCACCGTGAAGTTGGACGGCTGCTGCGGGTTGAGCAGCGCCCACGCCTCGTCCGCCTTGTGCAGCGCGTCCGCGTACCGGGCGGCCTGGAAGTGCGCCTCCGCGTCCTTCAGGCGGGACTCGGCTTCACGGCGGCGCGCATCGTTCGGCGCGGCCTTCACCGCCGCGCGCGACATCTCCAGCGCCTTGAGCGCCGTCTGCGGCTCCGTACCGGGTGCCTTGCGAGGGGCCGCCGAGGCGCCGCCTCCGGGAAGGGTCGTGCCGTCCGGAGGCTCGCGCCCCACGGCGGTCGGTGCGGTTGACGGCACCACGGACAGCCCCATCCACGCGCTGAGCCAGAGGGCGGCCTTCATTGGAATTCAATCTTCCTGCCCGCACGAACCGTGGCGGATGGGGTGGTGACGGACAGCGACTGGGTGGCCGGCTTCTCCAGGGTGGCGTCCACCCGTCCCCGCAGGACGGTGACGTCCGTTCGCAACTTGCTCTCCGCGATGCCCACCAGGGAATCGCCCCCCAGGTGCAGCGTGCTGCCATTGGCGAACACCACCTGGGCGCTGGCCCCGGCCTCGGTGCGGACCTTGTCGTTTTCGTAGAGGGGCAGCTCGTCGCGCGCGGGGCTCCATTCGTCCGCCACCGCGCGTTTGATCTGCACGTCCCCCGTCAGCCCCCGCAGGTGCGCGCGGGGAACAGGCGGAGGCAGGGGCGCCTCGGTGGGCCCACGAGGCTTCTCATCGGCGGTACAGCCGGGAGGAAGGGCCATGAGTGCGACCGCGAAAAACAGGGGAGGCCAGCGTCGTACGTTCACCAGAGGGGTCTTCCTGAAAACCACTCTACCCGGAAACGCCGCGCCGGAAGGGCCTCCCGCCCCCGCCCGTTCACTCTCGCCCGCTCAGTCCAACCGCCTGTGCGCCAGGCACGGCAAATTCCGCCGGATGCGTGCCTGGAGCTCTGGGTCCACCGGCGCCAGCGCCAGGCCCTCGCCCTCGGAGGCCCGCGCCGTCACCAGGCCCCACGGGTCCACCACCATCGCGTGGCCGTACGTCAGCCGCTGCGCGGAGTGCCGCCCGCCCTGCGCTGGCGCCAGCACGTACGCCTGGTTTTCAATGGCCCGGGCGCGCAGCAGCACCTCCCAGTGGTCCTTGCCGGTCATCATCGTGAAGGCCGCCGGCACCGCGAGCAGCGTCGCCCCGTCCTTCGACAGCCGCCGGTACAGCTCCGGGAAGCGCAGGTCGTAGCAGACGCTCATGCCCAGCCGGCCCACCACCGTGTCCACCGCCACCACCTCCGTCCCCGGCGCCACCGCCGCGGACTCCTGATAGGTGGCACCGTCGCCCACATCCACGTCGAACAGGTGCATCTTGCGGTAGACGGCCAGCCGGGCGCCGTCCGGGCCGAACAGGACGCTGGTGTTGTAGAGCCGGCCGCCGGGCGCTCCCTCCTCCAGGATGGAGCCGGCCAGCAGCGTCGTCTTCGTCCCCCGGGCCAGCTCCGCCATCCGGCTCAGGGTGGGGCCGTCCAGGCCTTCCGCGGCGGAGGGGCGCTCGGGCTCCGGGCCCATCCAGGAGAAGTTCTCCGGCAGGCCCACCAGGTGGGCACCCAGGGAGGCAGCCTGGCGCACGAGGCGCGTGGCCACATCCAGGTTGTGGGCCTTGTCCGCGGTGGACACCATCTGTGCGGCGGCGATGAGGTGCATGGGGGCGTTATAACGCCACCGGCGTCACTCGGAACCCCTGGGAATCCTTCAATCCCGGGGGGCGTTTGAGCCGGCGCCTCGGGGTGTGTCCTTCCTTTACACCCCGAGGGGGCGTGTGTTACGGGACGCCCCGACATTTTTCGACGCATCACATTCGAAAAGTGGGCCGCCGTGCCCGCTTTTCGCGTTTTGGGAGACCTGTTTCCTGGCCATGGAGCCGAAGAACATCAAACAGACGGTGGAGGAGAAGGCAGCGGCGCTGCTGGACCCCATCGTGGCGAACGAAGGCCTGGAGCTCCTGGACGTGGAGTACGTCCGCGAGCGCGAGGGCTGGGTTTTGCGGCTGTTCATCGACAAGCCCGGTGGCCGGGTGGGACTGGAAGAGTGCTCCCAGGTGTCGCGCGCGGTGGATCCGGTGCTCGACGTGGAGGACTTCATCCCCCAGGAATACAACCTGGAGGTCTCCAGCCCCGGGGTGAACCGGCCCTTGAAGAAGCCGGCGCACTTCGAACGGGTGAAGGGGCAGAAGGTCAAGGTGAAGACCTTCGGCCCGCTGGGTGACCCGCCGCGGAAGAACTTCAGCGGCACGCTCATCGGAGTGGCGGCCGACGCCATCTCCGTGGACGTGGAAGGGGGCGGTGCCTTCATCATCCCCTTCAAGGACATCGCCAAGGCCCATCTGGAGTTCGAGTTCTAGACGTCGACATACAGGGGACCCTGTTCGCGCCAGGGCCGCCCGTGGACCCATTTTCGGAGAAGACACAGCCATGCCCACGCCCGCCAACCCGGCAGTCAACCTCAACCTCGTCCTGGATCAGGTCGCCAAGGACAAGGGCATCGAACGGGCCGTGCTCATTGCCACCCTCGAGGACGCGATGAACACCGCGGCCAAGAAGCACTTTGGCCAGGACCGCAACCTGGAGGCCAAGTACGACCCGGAGAAGGGCGTCGTGGAGCTCTTCCAGGCCATCACCGTGGTCTCGGAGATCAACGACCCCGTCCAGGCGGTCAACCAGATCACCATGGAAGAGGCCCACAAGAAGGGCATGGAAGTGGAGCCCGGTGACGAGCTCGTCTTCCAGATCTTCTACCGGGACGAGGACGCCGCGGAAGCCAAGGCCCAGGACGACCAGTACGGTGACATCCTCCGCCTGAAGACCTTCCGCCGCGGCTTCGGCCGCATCGCGGCGCAGACGGCCAAGCAGGTCATCCTGCAGCGCACCCGCGACGCCGAGCGCGAGAACGTCTTCAACGAGTACAAGGACCGCAAGAACGAGATCGTCACGGGCATCGCCCGCCGGTTCGAGCGCGGCAACATCGTGGTGGACCTGGGCCGCGCGGAGTCCGTGCTGCCTGTCCGCGAGCAGGTCCCGCGTGAGACCTACCGCCCGGGCGACCGCGTCCAGGCCTACGTGCTGGACGTGCTCCGTGAGTCCAAGGGCCCGCAGATCGTCCTGTCGCGCGCGTCCGTGAACCTGCTGACCAAGCTCTTCGAGATGGAGGTGCCGGAAATCGCCGAAGGCATCGTCGTCATCGAGGCGGCGGCCCGCGAGCCGGGTGGCCGCGCGAAGATCGCCGTGTCCAGCCGCGACTCGGACGTGGACCCCGTGGGCGCGTGCGTGGGCATGAAGGGCAGCCGCGTGCAGGCGGTGGTGCAGGAGCTGCGCGGAGAGAAGATCGACATCGTCCCCTACGACGAGGACCCGGCGCGCTTCGTGTGCTCGGCCCTGGCCCCGGCGGAAGTGAGCCGCGTCATCATCGACGAGGCCAACCACGCCATGGAGCTCATCGTCCCGGACGACCAGCTGTCCCTGGCCATCGGCCGGCGCGGGCAGAACGTGCGCCTGGCCGCCCAGCTGACCGGCTGGAAGCTGGACATCAACAGCGAGAGCCGCGTGCGGGAGATGCGCGAGTTCGCCAGCCGCTCGCTCGGTGCCCTGCCGGGCGTCAACGAGATGCTGGTGGAGACGCTCTACGCGCACGGCTTCCGTCAGGCGCGCGACGTCGCGGACGCCAATGCGGAGATGCTGGCGCAGATTCCGGGCATCGACCCCACCCGCATCGCCTCCATGCAGGAGGAGGCCAAGAGGCGCATGGTGGAGGACCAGCAGGAACTGTCGCGCATGGACTACGAGCGCGAGCAGGCCCGCCTGGCCGAGGCCCGCCGCCACCCGGACGAGCTGTCGCAGCCGGAGCGCATGGCGCGCGTGCGCGGCGTTGGTGAGAAGACCATCGAGCAGCTCATCCTCGCCGGCTACCGCACGGTGGAGGACATCGCGAACGAGAAGGACCTCACCCGCCTGGGCGACGTGCCGGGCGTGGGCATCAAGAAGGCCCGCCAGCTGAAGAGCGCGGCGGAGAACTATCTGGTGGAGGAAGCCAAGCTGCGCGCGGAGCTGAACGCGGAGCGGGGTGCGCTGGCATCGGCAGGCGGGTCAGAGGGCGTGGAAGCGGCCAAGGCACCGTAACGACAGGGGGTAGGTGGATGCGCCGCGCAACCAAACGGCCCGGGATACATCCCACGGAAATCACGGCGTCAGGTCCGGTCAGGACCTGCGTCGGGTGTGGTTCTCGCAAGTCACAGGCGGAACTCACCCGGTTCGTGGTAGGTCCCCAGGGCGGCGTGGTGGCGGACAGGCGGCGGAAGCTGCCGGGGCGGGGGGCGTACCTGTGCGGTGCCGGTTGTTTGACGGCAGCGCTCAAGCGTAAGGCGCTGGGCAGGGCCTTCCGGGGCAAGGCGGGGCAGGTCGACCCGTCAGCACTCGGGCAGGCTTGGGAGTAAGGGCGGGAGGGTGGAGAGG
>NZ_RAWR01000241.1:0-15612 GCF_003986945.1 Corallococcus sp. AB018
CTACCGGCCCCAGCCGCCGCGTCAGGGGCAGCTAGCGCTGCGCCACCAGGGTGCTCAACCTGAACGGCAGCTTCCGCTCACGCTCCACCTTGCGGGCCCGCTCCACCAGCGCCTCGCGCGTCAGCCGCGACGGGCCTTCCAGCCCCACCAGGACGCGGTTGGTCGTGGTGGGCACCTCGAAGATGGACAGGCCGTGGAAGCTCACCTGGTAGGTGCGCACCATCGCTTCGTAGTGCGGGTTCCCCGCGGACTCCCAGACGTTGCTCACCACCGCCCCGCCCCGCGTCAGCCGTGAACGCACCGCGCCCAGGAACTCGCGCGTGGCCAGGTGCCCGGGAATCTGATCCGCCCCGTATGCATCCAGGAAGATGAGGTCGTAGGGCGGCCCGTCCGCCTCGATGAAGGCCCGCCCGTCCCCCACGTGCGCGCGCAGGAGCGCGTCCTCCTGGAAGCCGCAGTACTCCTTCGCGGCGTCCACCACCGCCGCGTCCAGCTCCACCACGTCGATGTGCGTGTCCGGCAGCACCGCGTGCAGGAACATGGGGATGGAGCCGCCGCCCAATCCGATGGCGAGGATGTTCTCCGGCTGGGGCACGAACGCCAGCGCCACCATCGCCATGCGGGTGTACGGCAGCTCCAGCCGCAGCGGTTCGCCAGGCCACACCACGCTCTGGCGCGCCCCCCCGTCGCCGAAGCGCAACGAGCGGCGTCCTTCCTCGTCCTCGGTGACGATGACGGGCCCGGAGCCGTCATCGCGCTCGTCCTCTTCCGCCAGGACCCGGGCTCCCTACTTCGCGTCCGTCACCGGCAGGGGTCCGCTGTCCAACACCCGCTGCGCCGTCACCGCCGGCCCGTACCGCGGCGTCTGGATGGGCGTGCCCTGCGCGTCCTTCCCCTGGCTCAGCGTCATTGCGTCCGCGTCCGGCAGGTAGCCCACGCGCAGGGACACCTCGCGCACGGTGGACAGCTCGCGCGTCTCCTCCGGGCCCGTGGCGTAGGGCAGCGCGGTGCGCAGGGGCAGCGGCACCACCACGCGGCGATTCGCCGTGGCGCCCGGCTCCACGCGGCTGACCGCGGGCACCTCCGGTGCCTCCACCGCCAGGTCTTCCGGCACCGGCAGCAACATCCGCGACAGCACCACCTTGCCGCCGGACAGGTCCACGTAGGCCCGCTCGGGCGCCAGCGTGAGGTGGCCGCTGAAGCCCACGTCCCACAGGCCGTCCGTGAGCAGCACGGCCTTCTGCGTCCGGTTGTGCACCGCGTAGGTGACGGCGAGCGTGTCCGCCTCGCGCGCCACCGACTCCACCTTCAGCTCCACGTCCGCCTGGGCCACGCGCTGTCCTCCTGGATCCGCTGCTGGGGGCGCGGGCCGCTCCGGCGCCCGCGCACAGCCCATGATGATTGCCAGCGCCATGATGGCACCAGCGCGGCGGAAGGTCTTCATCCCCCGAATCCTAGTAGCGCGGGCGGGTCGGCAGGTTCAGATCGTCGCGCAGGACGTTCTCTCCGGGACGTCCGCCCTGCACCACGTCCGGCGTGGACGGGTCCTGGTCCAGGTCGATGGGCAGGCCCACCGCGGAGGTCTCCAGGTTGCGCGTGCCGTCCTTGGAGCCCAGCGCCAGCGTGCCGTTGTTCATGTCCGACGCGTGAACCAGCTCGTGGAACAGGCCCACGACGGGCGGGCGGTTCATCCACTCCTCGCTGCCCAGCGAGATGCGCGTGGTGTTGTAGTTCACCTGCGAGTCCGTGCCCTTGCCCGGCGTGCCGTCCGCGTTCATGAAGCCGTCGTTGAAGTTCGTGCCGCCCGCGCTGTTGCCGCTGGACGTCTCGCGGATGACCGTCTTCTTGCCGCTGTCGTCCAGCGTGCGCAGCAGGTCCTGGCCCGAAGGCAGCGAGCGCATCGCGTCCAGGTCCGACTGCACGCGCGCCTGGAACTCCGCGCTGCCCGTCACGGAGACAGAGGAGCCCCGCTGGTCCGCGTCCGTCATGTCGACGATTTCGCGCTCGCCCTCGGCCGCGTCGGCGGTGGTCTCGCCCTCCTCCACGTAGAGCTTGTCCGTGCCCGTGCCGCCACGGACCGTGTCCTTGCCCGCGCCGCCTGCCACCGCGTCGTTGCCCGCGCCGCCGCTCAGCGTGTCGTCGCCGCGCCCGCCAATGACCTGGTCGTCGCCCTCGCCGCCATAGGCCCGGTCGTTGCCCGCGCCCGCGTCGATGTAGTCCCGGCCCTTGCCGCCGGACAGGTAGTCGTTGCCGTCCAGGCCGTACATCACGTCGCGGCCCTCGCCACCCATGATGCGGTCATCGCCCGCGCCGCCCTCCAGGTAGTCGTCGCCGTCCATGCCCTTCAGCGTGTCCTTGCCCTCGCCACCGATGATGGTGTCGTTGCCCGCGCCGCCGATGAGCGTGTCATTGCCCGCGCCGCCCGTGAGCTTGTCGTCGCCGTCACCGCCGTCCAGGGTGACGTCCTGCGTGACGCTCGCGTCCACGGTGATGGAGTCGTTGCCGGCGCCGCCGTTGATGATGACGCCCTTGGACTGTTCGGCGGTGAGGTTCACCGTGTCGCTGCCGGACGTGATGGTGAGCCCGCCGTTCTTGTTCTGCGTCACCTTCGCGGTGTTGTTGCCCGCGCCCAGGTCCACCACCGTGCGCCCATCCGCGTTCGTGCTCACCTGCGGCGCGAGCGCCTTCGCCACACCCTTGGCGACCTTGTCGATGGCCGAACCGATGCCCGAAGCGATACCGCCCAGGAAGCCGCCGCCGTCCTTGTCCTTCTTCACCGCCGTCTCGGTGGTGCGGACCTCCGACAGCTGGGGACGTGAACCCGCGCGAGGCCCGGAGTCGAAGCCGTCCGACATCCGCTGCGTGACGGCGGCCTTCACCGCGTTGGGCTTCGCCAGCGTGGCGGGCGTCTTCGGCTGCGGGGTGCTGACAGGGGACGTCGTGCGCGAGCCGGGCTTGCCAATCGTGGTCATGTCGCTTCTCCCAGGTGACGGAGACACCTGGCCAGGGGTCCGGGCGACGGGGCGCCAGGGTCGGCAGAACGCCGACATTCCAGATTGTCGTGAACGTTTGCCGCCAGTTGCGTCGCCCGACCCGGAACGACACGGCGCGGCACGGAAGCCCCTGGAATCGTTGTGTTTCTCAATTCCCGATTCGCGAGATGGTTTCCAGTTTTTCATGTATTACAGCTTCACCGCCTCCCCCCCATTCATCGGGGAACGGAGGACGGATGACGGGAGGGAGCACCGCATGAAGCTGAAGACGTTGCTGTCCGCCGGGGTGGCGTTGGCCGCCGCGGCGTGGGCTGGTCCAGGAGTGGCGGCCACGGCGAACGGCCCCATCTGCGACCCGGCGGCCTACGTGAACTCGACCACCTATTACAACTGCACCGGGAGCAGCCACACTGCGCTGGATATCGGCAACGGATCCTGCGGCGAGTGGAACCACCGCGGCATGCTGGTGGGCAACTACTACTATTACTACTACGGCGGCTGCGCGGCGGCCTGCTACGGCTCCACCTGCAACGGTGGCGCGGGCAACTACTACGTGGTGTCCGGCGCGAACGGCTGGGACTTCCGCCAGCTGCACTTCTACGCCAACGTCAGCTCTGGCACGAAGACGTGCGACCGCTGCGCGCTGGGGCTCGTGGGCGGCACGGGCAGCGCCACCGGCCCGCACGTGCACGCGGACAACCGGCAGTACGGCACGCGCAAGTCGGCCTGGTACACCAGCGTCGGCACCACGTGCGGCACCAACGCCAACTGCACCAACCGGCTGGGCGTTCCCACGCTGTAGCCAAAGCGTGCAGGTGTCCTCGGGCAGGGGCCGCACGTCCCCTGCCCGGCTTCACGTCTCCGACGTCCGGCGCGCGTGCGCCCGTCGTTCCTCTTCCGCGTGAGTTCCCTTCGACATGACCTCCCGTCCACTCTTCAAGGTCGCGCTCGCCGGCCTCGTCCTCCTCGTCGCCCTGGGCGTCGTGTGGTGGCGGGGCTCGGCTGGGAGCGATGACGCCGGTCCTTCGCTGCCCGTCGCGGCGATTCCTTCCGTGCCCACGGCCGCAGCCGGGAATGGCGCCACCGGGGAGCCTCCGCCCGCCGCGCGCGCTGGACCTCGCGAGGAGATCCCCATGCCCGGGTGCTGGGACGGGCTGGCAGCGTTGGACAGGTCCGCGACGATGGAGTCGCTGCATGCCTCCGTGGCCGCAGCCATCCAGGCGCGCGACACCGCGCTGGTGGCCTACCTCCAGGAGCGCCTGACGGAGCTCGTGGGCAACGACCCGGACCGCGCACTGCAACTGTTGGCGTGGGCGGTGAACGCCGCGCCGCCGGAGTCGCTCATCTACCTGGAGGCCCTCAAGACCGCGCCCGCCGTGCGACACCCGCGCGTCACGGAGAAGCTGATGGCGGTGGCCGAGAACAAGTCGCTGTTCACCCAGGACCGCGCCGCCGTCCTGGACGCGCTGGAGACGCAGCACCGCTTCACGCCGGAGACGCGCGGCCGAATCAAGGCCATCGCGATGGATGACTCCGCGGACTCCGCCGCGTGGGTGGCCACGCGCACGCTGGGCCGGGTCATGAAGGAGGACTACGAGCGCACCGGCACGTATGCGCCGTACTGGAAGGACCTGCTGGACATCGGCACCACGTCGGAGGACACGGCGGTGCGGCTGCTCGCGCTGGAGATGCCGTCGTACTCCGACCCGCTGCTCGACTCGGACTCCATCGATGCGCTGGCGAAGGTGATGCGCACCGACAAGGAGCGCGACGTGCGCGAGATGGCCGCCTTCCGGCTCGCCGTCACCGAGGACCCGCAGAAGGCCCTTGCCGCGTACCGCGCTGCCTTCGACGGCGAGCACGACTTGTGCGTGCGCTGGGCCTTCCTGCGCTTCGCGGTGCGCGCGGCTGGCGCGGACGCACTGCCCCTGGTGGAGGAGTTCGCGCGCAAGGACCCACGCCTGCGGCAGGACTATCTGGACTTCAAGGCGCTGTACGCCACCGGCACCACGGACTTCGCGCGCATCTGGATGGGCAAGAAGGAACATCACGACTGCGTGGTCGAGGAAGGAGCGCCGCACTGATGGGCTCGCGAACGATGAAGGCCCGGGTGCTCTGGCTGTCGCTCCTGCCAGGACTGGTCCTGGCGCAGGGCGCGCCTGTCGCCACTCCCACCCGGACGGCCTGCACGGTGGAGGGCATGCTGGACGAGGTGCGCGTGGCCATGAAGACGGGCTCGCCCGCGTACCGCAAATACGCACGCCTGCGTTTGAAGGAGGCCGCCATCGCCATGCCGCCGGAGGCCCTGGGCCGGGCCGTGAGCCAGGAGCGCGACCCCGCCGTGCTGGAGGCCGTGGGCGCGGCGCTGGCCACCAAGGCAAGCAACGCGCAGAAGCCGGAGCTGCTCCAGCCGCTGCTCTCCCGCGCGAGTCAGGACGCGGACCCCGGCCTGCGCGCCGCGGCGGTGCGCGCGCTCCAGGGCTCACCTTCGGTGGAGTTCATGGCGAAGAACGGCGACGTCGTCACCTACGAGCAGCTCGTGCGCGACAGCGCGCCGGAGGTGCGCCAGGCGGTGGTGGAGAACCTGGTGACGGAGAGCGCGGGCATCTACTTCGGCCACAACCCGGAGCTGGCGGAAGCGGCGGTGAAGGTCGCCTCGGCCACGGACGACCCGGCGCTGGCCACGCGCCTGCTCGGCGAGGTCTCCATGGAGGCCGCGAGCCCGGAGGTGGTGCGCAAGCTCACCCAACAGCTGAGCTCGGAGAACGCGGGCCTGCGCGCGGCGGCGGCGAAGGCGCTGGGCGGCGTGCCGGGCTCCGAGTCCGCGGGCGCGCGCCGTTCGCTCACCTCGCTGTACCGGAGCGACAGCGACCTCGCGGTGCGCAAGTCGGCATTGGAGGGACTGGCGCGGCTGGGCCAGTCCGGCGCCCGGCCGCTCCTGGAGTCCCTGCGCGGCGTGGACAAGCGCCTGGATCCAGAAATCGACGCGTGGCTGTCCGCGCTCCAGCGCAACCTCCAGGAGTGGCACCTCATCCTGCGGGAGAAGCAGCGCTTGTCGCCCTGAGTGCGTCCGCTGGGGAACGGCTGTTCCATGGCGGGCATCCTTCACGCCCGGCCCCGCCGAAAAGGTGGCCGGGCGGCGGGGAGAGCGGCAGGTTGAGGGGGCCATGTTCGACAGCGGTTTCGGCTCGTCCACCCTCGCCCTGGCGCTCGTTGGCAGCGCCGTCACCGTCCTCTCCACCAGCCTGGGCGCCGTGCCCGCCCTGGCCATGGGCGGCATCTCCCAGCGCACCAGGGACGTGCTGATGGGCTTCAGCGCGGGCGTGATGCTCGCGGCCACGGCCTTCTCGCTCGTCGTGCCCGCCATCCACCTGGCGGAGGAGCGCTCCACGTCGCGCTTCGTCCCCGCACTGATCGTGGGGGGCAGCATGCTGGGGGGGGGCCTGTTCCTGCACCTGTGCAACCGCTTCATCCCGCACGAGCACTTCATCAAGGGCCAGGAGGGCAACGCGCAGGCGGCGAACCTGAAGCGCATCTGGTTGTTCGTGCTGGCCATCGCGCTGCACAACTTCCCGGAGGGCCTGGCGGTGGGCACCGGCGTGGGCAGCCGCTCCATGGCCATCGCCGCGCCCATCCTCGTGGGCATCGGCCTGCAGGACATCCCAGAGGGTTTCGTCGTCGCGCTGGCGCTGATGGGCGTGGCGTACAGCCGCAAGCAGGCGGTGCTGGTGGCGCTCTACACGGGGCTGGTGGAGGGCGTGGCCGCGCTGGTGGGCTTCTTCGCCACGTCGTTCGCTTCAGGCGTGCTGCCGTGGGCGCTCTCGTTCGCGGGCGGCTCCATGCTGTACGTCGTCAGCGACGAGATGATCCCCGAAAGCCACCGCCAGGAGTACGCGAAGGAGGCCACCGCCGGGCTGATGGTGGGCTTCGTGCTGATGATGTTCCTGGACGTGACGCTGAGCTGACGCTTTGCATGCGCGCACCGCGTCTGTGTCCTGCCGGACACCCGGCTGCCCCGCCCCGTGTGGCCCGGACGTGGTAGTTTCAGGTGCATGTCTGTGTCGGATCGAACCCGCGTCGACGGGACCCCCGGGGAGTCGAAGGACAAGGGCGCCCACCTGGACGAGGAGGGGCAGGAGGCCGCGCTCCACGTGACGCTGCCGTACGAGCAGGCCCGCCGTCCGGGGGACCTGCCCACGGTGCGCCGCTTCCGCCTGTCCGTGGTGGAGGGCCCGGGCGCGGGCATGGTGTGGGAGTCCACGGCGGACACCTGCTCGGTGGGCTCGCATCCGCTCAACGACTTCGCGGTGGAGGACTCCACCGTGTCGCGCTTCCACTGCGAGGTGCGCATCGGGCCCAAGGGCCCGCAGGTGAAGGACCTGGACAGCCTCAACGGCGTCATCGTGGACGGCGTGCAGGTGGTCGAGGGCATCCTGCGCAGCGGCAGCCTGCTGCGGCTGGGCCGCGTGGTGCTGCGGTTCGACTTCAGCGCGGAGAGCAACCGGCTGCCCCTGTCGGAGTTGACGCGCTTCGGCACGCTGGTGGGTACGTCCGTGGCCATGCGCGGCTGCTTCGCGATGATGGAGCGGGCCTCCGCGCGCGACGTCACGGTGCTGCTGGAGGGAGAGACGGGCACGGGCAAGAGCCAGGCGGCGCTCGCCATCCACCAGGCCAGCCGGCGCAAGGACGCGGCGTTCCTGGTGGTGGACTGCGGCGCCATCCCCGCGCACATCCTGGAGAGCGAGCTGTTCGGCCACGAGAAGGGCTCCTTCACCGGCGCGGTGAGCCGGCGCGCGGGCGTCTTCGAGGAGGCCGACGGCGGCACCGTCTTCCTGGACGAGATTGGCGAGCTTCCCCCGGAGTTGCAGCCCAAGCTCTTGCGCGTGCTGGAGAACCGGGAGATCCGCCGGGTGGGCAGCAACACGTACCAGCCGGTGGACGTCCGGCTCATCGCGGCCACGCACCGCGACCTGCGCGCGGAGGTGAACGCGGGCCGCTTCCGCTCCGACCTGTTCTTCCGGCTCGCGGTGCTGCGCATCGCCATGCCGTCCCTGCGCCAGCGGCCGGAGGACCTGTCCATGCTGGTGTCGGGCATCCTGGCGTCGCTGGGCGCGGACCCGGAGCGCACGGGCGCGCTGCGCACGCCGGAGTTCCTGTCGCGCCTGAGGCACGCGGCGTGGCCGGGCAACGTGCGCGAACTGCGCAACCACCTGGAGCGCTGCCTGGTGTTCGAGGACGCGCTGCCGCTGGCGGAGGAGGACTCTCGCCCGGAGGGCAGCCCGCTGGAGTTGGACCTGTCGCGGCCGTACGCGGAGCAGCGCAGGCGCGTGGTGGACGACTTCGAGCGGAGATACCTGCGGGCGCTCCTGGAGAAGCACCAGGGCAAGGTGGCCCAGGCCGCCGTCACCGCCGGCATGGACCGCGTGCACTTCTACCGGCTGCTGCGCAGGCACGGCATCAAGCCGTAGGCGGCTTCAGCGCCGGGAGGAGAGCCGCCAACGCTCGGAGGCATCCGGCACGGGACTGACGACGAAGTCCGCCTCCAGTCCCCGCAGCGCCGGGCCGGTGACGATGGGCGTGGCCGCTTCTCCGTCACCCCGCACCCAACCGGGCAGGTGGAGCAGGCCCCCTTCCCCGCCCGCCGCGTCCCACGCGGAGGCAGTGGCTTCCGTCCAGCCGTGAGCCTCTTCCCGCGACGTCAGCCGGTCCACGTGCACGGTGACGTGCAGGCGCGCGGTGGAGGTGCCCTTCCCCGTCAGCGCGAGCCCCACGTCCAGCACCCGCGCCCGCAGCTCCCGTTCGCGTCGCACGTCGTCCGGGAGGCTGGCCACGGCGAGCAGGCACGCACCGCCCATCACCCGCACCTCCATGCCGGCCTCGCGCGCCAGCGTGCTCGCGCGCTCCAGGCCCGCGTCCAGATCCTCCATCGCCGCGGGGTCCGGTTCTCCCGTCAGCCGGGCCTCCACGTACAGCCCCACCGCGCGAGGGACGGCCACCGGTGCCGCGCCTCCCAGCACCGCGCCCCGCAGGTCCTCCAGGAGCGCGTCCACGTCCGGGTGGCGTTCCTCGCGCGCCTTGCGCAGACACCGCAGCACCACCGCGTCCAGCGCGGCGGACACCGGCGCGTGCTCTCCGGGGCGTGGCGGCGGCGCGTGCAGGTGCTGCTGCTCCACCTCGTGGCGCGTGGTGCCCTGGAAGGGCGGCATGCCCGTGAGCAGTTGGAAGAGCAGCACGCCCGCGGCGTACAGGTCCGTGCGCGCGTCCGGCACCTCCCCGCGGATCTGCTCCGGCGCCATGGACAGCGGCGTGCCCAGCACCACGCCGGTGTGCGTGAGCGACGAGCTGCCCGGAGCGCCCGGCACCAGCCCCTTCGCCACGCCGAAGTCCACCAGCTTCACGGCGGGGCCGCCGCGCCCCGGGGCGAGCCGCACCACGTTCTGCACCTTCAGGTCGCGGTGCACCACGCCCGCCGCGTGCGCCACCCGCAGCGCCGCGCCCACCTGCTCCATCACCTCCAACACCTCGCGCGGGGACAGGGGCCCGCGCGTGGCCAGCTCCGCCGCCAGGTCCTGCCCCTCCAGCCACTCCATGGCGATGAAGGGCCGGCCGTCCGACAGCTCGCCGTACCCCAGCACCGTGACGATGTGCGGATGGCGCAGCCGCTGCAACGTGGCGGCTTCACGCCGGAAGCGCCGCAGCGCCACCGCCGCCGCGGCCACTTGCGGGTGCAGCACCTTCAGCGCCGCGGGCACGCCGGATTGCGCGTGCCGCGCCCGGTACAGCGCGGACACGGGGCCGTGGACCTGGACGCGGTCCACGACCCACTCGCCCACGAGCGCGCCGGGCCGAAGCTCCTCGCCGTAGAGGGCCTCCTCGCCATTGCCCGCCATGGGCTAGCGCTTGCCCCGTGAGGTCTCCTGGGGCGGCGGGGGCTCCGTCCAGCGCTTGCACAGCTGCAGATGCTGATCATCCACCAGGTCGCACGCGCCGTTGAGGAAGACGGTGACGGGCTCCTCCCAGACCTGGTTGGACGTGTCCATGCAGGCCTCGAAGTCGCCGTCGCCCGACAGCAGCGAGCCGTCCTGCGTCTTGCACTGGTAGGGCGTGTTCGGGGTGGTGCTCCAGCACGGCCCCGTCACGGTGGCCGCGCAGTCCTCTTCCGTGCCCGGCAGCGCGCACACGCGGTAGGTCGCGTACGCCCGGCCGTACACCCAGCCCGGGTCGTAGCAGGAGTAGAGGTCCTTGAAGACGGGCTTCGACTGGCGGCCCTTCGGACGGTTGATGGTGTAGCGGTCCTTCTGCCCCGCCACCAACGTCACCGTCACGTTGATGTCGTCACGGAGCGCGTCCCTGCCGAAGAGGTTGCCGTAGAAGGCGCCCTCGCGAACCCGGTACACGGCGCGCTCGGAGAGCGGCGCCTGCACTCCCGCCGAGACGCCCACGGTCGCAGTGCCCTCCGCGTCGCTGTCCCAGGGCGCGGTCATCACCGTGAAGTACCCACCCGACACAGGGCAGGTGAAGTTCACGGAGGGGTCCGTGTCCGTGGAGGACGAGGGGTCCGTGGACTCCGGCACGCACCCCTGGCTGGACTCCACGTGGCGCGCGTCCGTCTTGTCGCAGCCGGCGATGCCCCGGCACACGCGCAGCACCATGCGTGCTTCGCCGCTGGAACCCAGCGGCGTCCCGGACGGGCAGACCGCCGGGCCGCCCGCGCCCACGGAGATGGTCTGCCCCGCCGGGCACCACCCCACCGAGTGCATCTTCCAGCCGCAGTTCCGCTCCGCGCCCACCGTCTGTTCGTCGCACGGCACGGCGCTGTTCACGGACGCGGTCGTGGTCGGCACGTGGTCGAGCGGTACCGTCCATGCGTCCAGCGCGAACGGCTGCGCGATGGAGAGGTCGGGCTCATGGATCTCTCCGCGCATGGACAGCTCCACGCGGTAGCCCAGGCCGTTGTTGCGCGATAGGAGGCACGCCGTCACGCGCCGGAGGCATGCTTCTCCCGGCGCCTGCGTGCGCCACCACGGACAGAGGCCCGCGGAGCCGGCCCATTCACTGCGCTGAGAACCGGAGGGTTGGAAGGGGTTGAGGTATTCGAGCGTCTCCCCCTCGCCCAACGCACAGCTCACCAGGTACGCCATGAAGCGCTGCGCGTAGGGGTCGCGGAGCTGGTTGTTGATGAGCGCGGTGCCCATGCCAGGGCTCATCACGTCCGGGTCGAAGAGGGACTCCAGCGAGTTCGTGGACAGGGCCGCGTTGGCGTCATGGTTCGCGGCGATGGCGTTGAGCACCAGCTCCCGCGTCGTGAGCGAGTTGGCGATGCGGATGTCCGCCTTGCTCGTGCCGAGCTCGACGTCGGAATCGGCGCTGGCGGTGGTGTCTTCCGGGAGCGCGGGTTCGCAGCCGGTCAGGGCCAGCAACAGGAAACACCAGGGGACTCGGAGGACGGAGGAGGCCATCGCGCGAACACTCCTTGGGTAGGATTCGGAAACAGGAAGGGAAGGAAACCCCAGGCGCGGCCCTCTTGTCTCCCTGTAGCGTGAAAGGTTACGTGCGCGGCACCGTGTAACGATTCCCGTTACAACGCTGAGGGTACGAGCGCGGCACGCAATGCGTGGAAACGCGTAGACCACAGCGGGGCTTCCGCCACGACAGGGCCGGCGCGTTCGAGCCACGCGAGGGCTTCTTCCATGGCGCCCGTGCGGCGCGCGATGGCGGTGGCCTGAAGGAGGATCTCCGCCTTCTCATCCGGTGAGGCCAGCGCGTCCGCTTCGGTGTGGAGCGCGGCCCAGTCCGTCGCTTGGAAGGCGCCGGCGGCCTGTTGATGGACCTGAAGCTCCACCAGCCTCCGCATGATGGCGGTGGGCGGCAGGGATTCCGGCGGACAGCGCTCCGAAATCCAGGCGAGCTGGCGGGCCGCCGCTGCCTCGTCTCCCGCGGCGGCCTGGATGCGGGCGATGAGCAGCGCGTCCACGGGCACGGGGTGTTCGCGGAAGAAGCGCACGCCCAACTCATGCGCTCGCTGCGCGAGGGGGAGCGCTTCGTCCAGGCGGCCCTGCATGTAGAGGACCTCCGCCAGGTTGAAGGTGGACCAGCGCTCCATCTGCGCGTGGGCCAATTCGCGGCCCAGCGCCATGGCGCGACGCAGGTCCGCTTCCATGCGGGGCACGTCGCCCTGGCGGAGCCACAAGAGGACGCGGTTGCACAGCACGGCGGCCTTGTGCAGTCCGTCGCCCGCGGCCTCGCAGCGCTCCAGGGCTTCGTCGAAGCGTTCGGCGGCTTCTGGCGCGCGGTCCAGGAAGGTGAGCGCGGAGCCCAGCAGGGCCAGCGACACGACCAGCGTCTCGTGGTCCCGGGCGCGCTCGGAGCCTTCGGCGGTGGAGGTGAGCACGCGGGCCGCGGCGGCCCACTCGCCCTGACGCACGTGCAGACGGCCCCGGGCCAGGCCACAGCGAAGGGACAGGCGCGGCGCGTCCAGGGGCTCGATGGCGTCGAGTGCTTCGCGCGTGCAGACGGCGGAGCCATCCGAGTCCTCCATCCAGTCGCGCGCGGTGGCTTCCTCCAGCAGCAGGTCCACTTCGAGCGCGGCGTCGCCCCGGATGCGGGCCAGGGCGCGCGCGGCGGACAGGTCCGCGAGGCTTTCCCGGAAGCGCTGGAGGCGGTGGCGGACCTTGCCTCGTCCCGCGAGCGCCTGGGCCCGGCGCGCATCATCGGATTCCGGAAGGAGCGCGAGCGCGCGCGTGTAGTGCTGCTCCGCTTCCACGGGCAGGTGACCGGAGCGGGCCTCCTCGGCCAGCGACAGGTAGTCGCGCGAGGCCTCCTGGTGGGCACCGCAGACGGCCGCGTGGTGCGCACGGCGGCGGCGTTCGGCCACGTCGTCGCCCACGCTGGCCTTGAGTGCGGCGGCGTGCAGTGCGCGGCGGGGTGCGGGAGGCAGCAGGGCCTCCAGGGCCTCGCGCAGCAGCGGGTGGCGGAAGGCGAAGCGGCCCGGGCTGGTGGGACGCAGGAGGCCCGCGCGGGTCAGTCGCTGTAGGCCTGCGCCCGCGTCCAGCGCGGCGGCTCGCGACAGCTCCGGTCCCGCGGTCAGGTGGCGTAGGGCCGCGTCCACGCGTGCGACGTCCACCTCCGTGCCGAGCACCGCGCACAGCCGCGCGAGAACACGGTGGGCTTCCGGAAGGCCCGCGAGCACGCGTGGAGCCAGCCGTTCGAACAGCGGCGTGACGGAGACATCCAGCAGCGCATCCGGCGCGACGTACCATCCGCCCCCCGGCGCCGAACGCAGGGCCCCGGCGGCTCGGAGCGCGCGAGCCAGTTCGACGAGGGACAGGGGCACGCCTTGCGCCAGGAGTTCCAGGCGCGCGAGCACGGGTTCGGGGATGTGCTCCGCCGGACGCAGCAGGTGGACGAGCACCGCACGGCTGGCTTCCGGAGGCAGGGGCGGCAGCGTGTGGCGTGAGACGTGGGCGCTGCGCTCGCCCAGGTGGGGACGCAGGCCCAGCAGCGAAGGACGTCCGGCGACGCAGATCCAAAGGGACGCCCGCGGTCCTTCGAGCGTGGCGCGCTCGAGCACATCCAGGCTCAGGGGATCCGCGAGGTGGGCATCGTCCAGCAACAGCACGAGCGGGGCTTCACGTGCCTGGGCAACGAGGGCCTCGGCCAGGATGCGGGGCTCCGCGGACGGACGGCCCGCGACGGCGCGCAGTGAATCCAGCAGGGCGTTGGACAGCGACGCATCCGGAGGAGGCGCGCGCAGGCGGACGACCCGGGCGTGGCCCGTGGACTCCAACTGGAGCGCGAGCGCCTTGAGCAACCGTGACTTGCCATGCCCCACCTCGCCGGTGAGCACGCCCAGGCCCGGTGCCGAGGACGACAGGCTCCGCGCCGCGTCCGCGACCAGGGCATCCAGCAGCGCATCGCGGCCCACGAACGGAGGAGGCTCTCCATCAGCGCGAGCTCCGTCCTCGTCGTGGAGGCGCAGACGGAAGACCGCGCCGTTCTCGCGCTCGGTGTCCCCGGATCCTGGTGACGCCGCGCGTGGACTCTCCGCGGCCGCTTGCGACGAAGTGGACTCGCGGATTGCGGACTCCCGCACCGCAGGGCGCGCGTCGCCTGCGTTCCCCGGCCCTGCCGTGGATCCGATGCTCTCGGGACGCTGTTCCTCCCGCGCGCCAGGATCACGAATCCCGAGCGAGGCTTCGATGTCGTCAGGCTTGCTGACGGGCTCGATCCACCCGGGCTCCAGCCTCGCGACCGCCTCCGGTGTCACCCGCACTTCGCCCTGCGCGAGTGCCCTCCCCCACCACGTCTCCGGCCGCTCCAGCGCGGCACCCGCGATGCGCGGCAACGTGGTGCCGGGATGCACGTACAGCACCGCGACGTGCAGGACCGCGGAGGCCTCTCCGGACTCCACCAACCGCCGTGCCGCGAGCGCTCCCGCGCGCACGTTCGCCTCCGCCGACAACGACTCGCAAAAGACGAGTACGTAGCCGCCCGCCGCGACCCGTGCCAGCACTCCGCCGAACGGCTCCAGCGTGGCCGCCAGCCCTTCCACCGACGCGGCCGTGCGCAGCCCCAGCACCGCCACCGGACGCGCGCCCGCGAACGTCACCAGCGCCTGCGCCGACCGCGCATCCCTCGCCCCGACGACACCGGACAGCGAAGGCCCTTCCGCGCACGCGGCCTCGAACGCGGCCAGCAACTCCTCCGCGCTCGCGTACCGTTCCGCCGGCTCCTTGGCCAGACACCGCGCCACCACCGCGTCCAGCGCCCCCGGAACCTGCGCCCGCTCCGACACGCGCGGCGGACGCTGGCTCACGTGGCCTTCGCGCACCTCGTCCGGAGTGCCGTGGAACGGCGGCGTCCCCGTGAGCAACTCGAAGAGCAGGACGCCCAACGCGTAGATGTCCGCGGCCGGACCCGCCTCGCGCGCGTCCAGGCACTGCTCCGGCGACATGTAGACCGTCGTGCCCGCGCGGTTGCCCGCCTCCTCCGCCGGCCCCGCGTCCATCCATCGCGCGAGCCCGAAGTCCAGCAGGCTCAGCGCACCACCCTCGCGCAGGAAGATGTTCTCCGGCTTGAGGTCCCGGTGCGCGACTCCCACCGCGTGCACGCGCGCCACAGCCGGACACAGCCCCGTCAGCAGCTCCCGCACCCGCGCCACGGACGCCGCGCCCGTCCCTGGCAGCGCCGCCATCCACGCCGCGAGCGTCTGCCCTCGCAACAGCTCCTGCACCAGGAAGGGCCGGCCTCCCACCCGCCCCTCTTCCAGCACTTCAGGGACCGTGGGCGGCCCGACGCGCCGGAGCGCCTCCGCCTCGTGGGCGAAGCGCGCATGGTGTGGCCCCAGTCCCACCTTGAGCGCCACCTCGCGGCCGTCCGACTCGCGCGCCGCGGTGAAGACGTGGGCGAAGCCCCCCACTCCCAACAGGGCGGCACCGGACAGGCCGGGGACGTCGGGAATCGCCAGCGGCTCCAGGGGGAGACCGGACCCGGCGGCGACGCCATTCACGGGACACGCCGCGCCCGGCGCGAGGCGGCGGTGGCAGACCGGACAGCGCATGCGGATGCCCGGAGGCTACCAGAGCGCCCGCGCCAGCACGATGCCCACCCCCACCAGCCC
>NZ_RAWR01000242.1:0-15545 GCF_003986945.1 Corallococcus sp. AB018
GCGCCGTGCGCCCCGACCCCGCCGGTATGGCCCGAGCGGTCCGCGACTTCCTCACCGCCGCGGGGCTCGACCTCCAGGACGTGAACCTGCTGGACACGCCCACGCGCGTGGCCGACGTGTGGGCGAACGGCTTCCTAGACGGCTACGGCCGCACGCCCGAGGAGGCGCTCGGGAAGACGTACCCCGCGCCCGCGGACTCCTCCGGCGAACTGGTGGTCGTGACGGACCTGCGCTTCCACTCCATGTGCCCGCACCACCTGCTGCCCTTCACCGGCCGCGCGCACGTGGCCTACGTGCCGGGTTCGCGCGTGGTGGGCTTCGGACGCATCGGCGCGCTGGTGGATGTCTTCGCGCACCGGCTCATCCTCCAGGAGGACCTGGCCCGGCAGGTGGCGCGTTCGCTCGCCCGAGTGCTCGACAGTCCCGCCACCGCCTGCATCCTGGAAGCGGAGCAGGCGTGCCTGCGGCTGAGGGCCGATCACCAACGCGACGCCGTCACCCACGCGGAGGCCTATGAAGGACGCCTGCGCCGCGACGGCCCCCTGCGCCGCGAGCTGTGGGCCCGCCTGGGGGCTCGCACGGGAGCGGGCCGATGAACCCCGCCTCCCAGACCTTCGAGCGGGTGGCGCCCGAGCGCGTGGCGAAGGTGCTGGAGGCCCTGGCGGACGTGCTGTCCCAGGGACAGGTGAAGCGCGACGATTCCACGCTCGACGCCTACGCGCGCGACGAGTCCGACAGCGGCGTGTACCGGCCTGACGCCGTCCTGCTGCCGGAGACCACCGCGCAGGTGTCCGCCATCTTCAAGGCGTGCCAGGCGCACGGCGTGCCCTTCACCCCCTGCGGCGCGCGCAGCGGCAAGAGCGGCGGCTCGCTGCCCCTGAAGGGCGGCATGGCGGTCAGCCTGGAGCGCATGAGCCGCATCCGCTCCATCTCCAAGGAGGACCTCACCGCGGTGGTGGAGCCCGGCGTGGTGACGGGCGACCTGATGAAGGCCGTGGAGGCCCAGGGCCTCTTCTATCCGCCGGATCCGAACTCCTGGGAGTTCTGCACGCTGGGCGGCAACGTGGCGGAGAACGCCGGCGGCCCGCGCGCCCTGAAGTACGGCGTCACGCGCGACTACGTCATCGGCCTGGAGTGGGTGATGCCGGACGGCGAGGTGCTGCGCGTGGGCCGGCGCACCATCAAGGGCGTGGCCGGCTATGACCTGGTGGGGCTCTTCGTGGGCTCCGAGGGCACGCTCGGCGTGGCCACTGAAATCACGGTGCAGCTGATTCCGCTGCCCCGCCAGGTGATGACCGCGCTGGTGGTGTTCCCGTCCGTGCTGGACGCGGCGCGAGGCGTCTCCGCGGTGCTCGCCGCCGGCATCCTGCCGCGCTGCCTGGAGCTCATCGACGAGGTCGCCGTCCAGGCCATCGTGCACCGGGGCAGCTTCCAGTTCCCCCCGGACGCGGGCGCCGCCCTCATCGCCGAGGTCGACGGCAACACTCCCGAAGGCGTGTTCGCGGAGCTCCAACTGTTGGGGGACATCTGCACCCAGCACGGGGCCACCCAGACCCTGGTGGCCCAGGACGAAGGTCAGCGCGAAAAGCTGTGGGCGGCGCGGCGGATGATTTCCCCGGCACTGCGCGCGCTCAAGCCAGCCAAGATTTCCGAGGACATCGTGGTACCCCGCTCGAAAATTCCCGAGATCATCGAGCGGCTGAAGAAGATGGGCGAGGAGCTGGGGCTCACCGTGGCCACGTATGGCCATGCGGGTGACGGCAACCTGCACGCCAACATCCTGTACGAAGGTCCCAGCCAGCGCCCCCTCGTGGACGAGGCGCTGCGCCGCATGCTGGTGCTCACCGTGGAGCTGGGAGGCACCATCACCGGTGAGCACGGCGTGGGGCACGCGAAGCGGGAATATCTGGCGCTGGAGCAATCGCCCGCGCTGTTGGAACTGCAGCGCCGCCTGAAGGTCTTTTTCGATCCATCAGGTCTGCTCAATCCCGAGAAAATCTTCCCCGCGCTCAAGCGTTGAAGACTTCGTGACCGGAAACGTAGGTGCTGTCCCACCCGACACGTCACGCGCTTCCAAGGGCCCGGAAGTGCGAGTGCGTGACGGGCATTTGACAAGGGTGAGAGGGCGAAACGCTCTTCTTGGAAGGAATGAGAAACCCTTTCCGCCGTTGCGCGTCCTAGTGACAGGTGGACGCGGTTCGTCGGGGGATTCATCGCGTCCGGCAGTTTCGAACGGAAGGACGGGAAATCATGGCCAACTCGACGAAGTTCGCGGCAGAGGGCCTTTCGCATTACCTGCGTCACCTGGGCGGCCACCAGCAGCTCACGCGTGAACAGGAGTACGAACTGGCTCGCCAGGCCCGCAAGGGTGACGAGAGCGCCCGACAGACGCTCGCCAGCTCCAACCTCGCTTTCGTGGTCGCCGTGGCGAAGAAGTTCGCCAACCGCGGGGCCCGCCTGGACGACCTCATCCAGGAAGGCAACGTCGGCCTCATGAAGGCCATCGAGCACTTCGACCCGAAGAAGAACGTGCGCTTCGCCACCTATGCCGTGTGGTGGATTCGCGCCTACATCACCCGCTATCTGAAGGACAACCGCAGCCAGGTGCGCGGCGGTGAGGCGGAGCGCGGCAGCATGGTGGACTTCTCGCTGGACGCCACCATCGACGAGGAGGGCGAGACGACCTTCCTCGACCGGCTGGAGGACGGCGGTCCCTCCCCGCAGGAGACGTTCCTCTCCCGCGAGCAGGACACCGAAATCCAGGATGCCCTCTCCAAGGTGCGCAAGCGCATTGGCGACCTGGGCTGGGACATCCTCCAGGAGCGCCTCACGCAGGACAAGCCGCTGACGCTGGAGGAGCTGGGCCAGCGCTGGGGCGTGTCGCGCGAGCGCGTGCGCCAGGTGGAGCTGAAGACGAAGAACTTCCTGGAGCGCTACCTCATCGCCTTCAACGAGAACGAGGAGCACACCGCCACGGCCGACGCGGCCTGAAGCGCCAAGCGCGAAAGGCAGCATCTGTTGCATCGATGACGGGACCTGGCGGGGTGTTCACACCTTGCCGGTCCCGTCTTCGTTTTTGCCGCGCTGCGTCTGGCACGTTCGGTTGATGGTAGGCGAGCGTGCGTGCTAAGGCTTTTCGATGCGCTTGAAATTGCTTGCCCTTTGGGTGCTTTGGGCCATCCCGGCGAACGCCGCGGATCCCGCGCTGCTCGACCAACTCGACGCGTTGTACGCGAAGCGCAGTGACGCGGAGTCCGTGAAGGCGCTGGACAAGGACGTGTCCGAGGCGCTGAAGGCCGCGCCGGACGACTTCGACCTGGCGTGGCGAAAGGCGCGCATCCTCCAGTGGCAGGCGGACGGCGCCACGGAGAAGAAGCTCAAGATGGTCCTGGGCAAGCAGACCTGGGAGGCCGGGGACAAGGCCTCCAAGCTGCAGCCCGCGCGCGTGGAGGGCTACTACTTCGCCGCCTGCGGCATCGGTTCCTACTCGCAGGCCGTGGGAATCATGAAGGCGCTGGGCGACGGTCTGGAGGGCAAGTTCAACGAGCGCCTGGACACCGCGCTGAAGCTCGACGCCACGTACGAGTACGGCGGTCCCTGGCTGGTGAAGGGGCGCTATTTCTATGAGCTGCCCTGGCCGAAGCGGGACCTGGGCAAGTCCGCCGAGTACTACCAGAAGGCCATCGCCAAGTTTCCGCAGTCGCTGCGCGCGCACTACTACCTTGCCGAGACGTTGCTGAAGGACGGCAAGGCGAAGGAAGCGAGCGCGGCCGTCGAGAAGGTCAAGCAGGGAAGCACCGCGTACAACCCCGCTGAGGGGCAGCGCGTGCAGCAGTGGGCCAAGAAGGTGGATGCCGACATCCAGGAGGAGCTCAAGTGAGGGCAGAGAGTCAGGTCACGACGGCTCCCGCGGCGGGCGGGACGCAGGAGCAGAACCTCGTCCAGTTGCTCGTTCAGCGGGCACAGAACGCCTCCAAGGTAGGCGTGACGCACAAGAAGGACGGACGCTGGCAGGACGTCACGTTCGCGCAGGTGCTGGAGGACGTGAAGGCGCAGGCGGCGGGCCTCATCGCCCAGGGCGTTCAGCCCGGGGACCGGGTGGCCATCTTCGCCAACACCAGCTTGCAGTGGATCATCGCGGACCTGGCCATCAGCGCGGCCCAGGCCATCACGGTGCCCATCTATGGCTCCAACACGCCGGATGAGTGCCGCTACGTCCTGAACCACTCGGAGACGAAGCTGCTGCTCGTCGACAACGACGAGAAGGACGCCAAGCAGGCGGGCCGCCTGTCCCGCGTGCGCTCCAAGCTGGGGGACATCCCCACGCTGCAGAAGATCATCGTCTTCGAAGGCCCCATCTCCGGCGACAAGGAGATGTCGCTCGCGGACATGGTGGCCTCCGGCAAGGGCCAGCCGCAGGCGGCCGAGTCCGCGTTCACCGAGCGCGTGTCGCAGGTGAAGTTGGACGAGACCAACATGCTCGTCTACACCTCCGGCACCACGGGCGACCCCAAGGGCGTCATCCTCACCCACGGCAACTGGGCCTATGAAGCGAAGGCCACCCAGGCCATGGGCATGATGAAGCCGGAGGACTCCGTCATGCTCTTCCTGCCCCTGGCGCACGTGTTCGCCCAGGTGGTGAAGGCCGCGTGGCTGTCCATGGGCTTCCGGCTGATCATCGCGGAGTCGGTGGACAAGCTGCTCGCGAACCTGGCGGAGACGCGCCCCACGGTGCTGCCGTCCGTGCCGCGCGTGTTCGAGAAGGTCTACAACAACGTCGTGGCCAACGGCTCGGCGGCGCCCGGCGTGAAGGGCAAGCTCTTCAAGTGGGCCTTCGGCCTGTTCGACGAGTACTCCGAGGCCAAGGGCCAGGGGCGCGAGTACGACACGCTGATGTTCAGCCTGGCGAAGAAGCTCGTGTTCTCCAAGGTGCGCAAGACGCTCGACGAGAAGCTGGGCGGCAACATGCGCATCTTCATCTCCGGCGGCGCGCCGCTGTCCCGGAAGATCGCCTACTTCTTCGACCTGCTCGACCTCAAGGTGCTGGAGGGCTACGGCCTCACGGAGACGAGCGCTCCGTGCAACGCCAACCGGGTGGAGAAGATCAAGATCGGTACCGTGGGCCCGCCGGTGCCGGGCACGGAGATCAAGATCGCCGCGGACGGTGAGATTCTCGTGCGTGGCCCCTGCGTGATGAAGGGCTACTACAAGAACCCCGCCGCCACCGCGGAGGTGCTGGATCCGGACGGCTGGTTCCACACCGGTGACATCGGCGAGGTGGACTCCGACAGCTACCTGCGCATCACCGACCGCAAGAAGGACATCATCGTCACCGCGGGCGGCAAGAACGTGGCGCCTCAGAACATCGAGAACACGCTCAAGACCTTCCCGCTCATCAGCCAGGCCATGGTGTACGGCGACAAGCGGCCGTTCCTGGTGGCGTTGATCACCGTGTCCGAGGACCCGGCGCGCAAGCTGCTGGAGGACAAGGGCATCGCGGTGGGCACCTACGCGCAGAACTCCCAGCGGCCGGAGATCAAGACGGCCGTCGAGGAGATCATCAAGAAGGTGAACGCGGAGATTCCTCCGTACTCCAGCATCAAGAAGATCGCCGTCATGGACGCGGACTTCACGCAGGAGTCCGGTGAGCTCACGCCCACCCTCAAGGTGAAGCGCAAGGTCGCCAGCCAGAAGTACATCAAGACCATCGACGCCATGTACGAAGGCGCGAAGGTCATGGACTGACGCACCAAAGCCCGACGCCCGTCCGAGGCCGCTTTCGAGCGGTCACGGTACGGGCGTCACGGGTGAACGTTCAGCGATGTCTTTTTGCCGTCAGGGGCGGGGCCTTCCCGGGCCCACCCGGACGGAACCGCAATCAGGCGTGGTGGCTGGGCGACTTGGCGGCGACGTCCTTGTCCACGGTGGTGGACGCGGACAGCGTGCCGGTCTTCTTGTCGCCAGCGTCGTCCTTCTCCTCGTCGCTGGAGAAGCCGCGCTTGAAGTTGCGGAGCGCGCTGCCCAGGGACGAGCCGAGCTGCGGCAACCGCGAGCCGCCGAACAGCAGCAGCAGCGCCGCGAAAATCAGAAGAATCTCAGGAAGCTTCAATCCCATGGCTTCGCTCCTCACGAAATGCGCGAGGGAGCATACCGGTGGGAGGTGGGTCGCGCTAGCAACTCCGCCGGCCAGGGCTCACGCCTGCCAGCCCGCTGGATGCCCGAGTTCCGCTGGAAGCGATAAGGGCAACGTGAGGAAGAGGGTGGTGCCGCCCGCGTCCGCCTGGGCGCCCACCTGGCCGCCGTGGGCCTCCACCTCCTGCCGGGCCAGGAAGACGCGCAGCGGATCCTCCAGCTTGCGCTCGCGGAAGGCGCGCTCCTCGCACTGGAAGACAGCGGTGATGTCCTCTTCTGGAACGGCCGCGCCGTCGCGGCGCACCTCCACCCGCACCTGGTGACCCAGGCGCTCGGCGCGCACGTGGAGCGCCTCGCCCGGCTGCGCGCGCGCCAGCAGGTGGTGCACGAAGGCCTCCACCGCGTGCTGGATGCGGCCCGCGTCCACGGTCACGTCGGGCAGGTCCGGCAGCGTGTCCAGCACCAGCTCCACGTTGGCGGCGGACGCCGCGGCCCGCGTGCGCTCCACCGCGGCATCCAGGATGGGCAGGAGCGCCTGGCGCTCGCGCTCACACGCCAGCGCGCCCAGGTCCGCGCGGCTGGAGTCGAAGAAGTCCTGGGCGAAGGAGAGCGCCCGGTCCGCGTTGCGCAGGATGGTCTCCAGCCCCCGCTGCGCCTTGGGCTCCAGCGGGATGCGCCCGTTGAGCAGCAGCGCCGCGTACGAGCGGATGTTGGCCAGCGACCCGCGCAGGTCGTGCGACGCGAGCGACAGGAAGCGCACGCGGTCCTCCACGCGCTCGCCTGACGGTGAAGCCTGGGGCACCTGGGGTGAACCCGGCTCCGCGCTCCAGGGCACCGGCAGCGCCCAGACCAGCCGTCCGCCGTCCTCCAGCGGCTCTTCGCCCACCAGGACGGTGCGCTCCTGGCGCTCCCACAGGTTGCGCTCGCCGTCCTTGCGGCGGAAGCCCACGGCGGCCATCAGCCCGTCGATGCCTGTGACGGCCGGCAGGGGAGGCAGGGCCTCCAACCCCAGGTAGTCCAGGAGCAGGGGACCGAGCAGGCGGGGTGTCCCTTGACGGGGCAACAGCGCGAGCCCCGGTGCGGTTTCGTTGCCTCCAGCCGTCTCCCCCATCCACGTCACGCGGACCTCCCCTGGCCGAGCCTCGAATCACCGGAAGGGTGGGCAGTGACTGTCGGTTTTGCAACGGGCTCCCTCTCCGTCCGCGGGACCCTTGATTTCTTGCACCCGGGGGGCCAGTGATGGTGGAAGATCGACCTCCGGAAGCGGTATCGAGGAGACACCTCTGACCTCGCTCAACGCACAGCATGCTGAAGCACCCGTGGTGCTCGTCGTGGACGATGATCCCGACATCCTGGAGGCCCTCTCCGAGATTTTGGAGGCCGAAGGCTTCGAGATCCGCCGTGCCCGCAACGGCAAGGAGGCCCTGGAGCGCCTGGAGCCGGACCCTCCGCACCTCATCCTCCTGGACCTGATGATGCCGGTGATGGACGGCTGGGAGTTCGCCCAGCGCATGCGCCAGAAGCCTGCCTTCGCGGGCATCCCCATCATCGTCCTCAGCGCGGACCGCAACGTCGGCAGCAAGGCGAAGGACATTGGCGCGATGGGCCACCTGGCCAAGCCCTTCGAGCTCAACGACCTGCTGTCGATGGTGCGACAGTCCCTCAGCCCCTCGGCGGACACCTCTCGCGTCTGAGCACGCCTCCCGTGGCCGTGCTTGACCGGAGCGGTGGGGCACCACTACGGTCCGCGCAGGGCTGATTCACCAATCAACGCTTAAAACCAAGGAGCGAGTCATGGCGACCGCGAAGGACATCATCGAGGGGCAGATTCCCGAGAAGCTTCAGGCGAAGCCGGAGCTGGCGAAGGACATCAACGCCATCATCCACTTCGACGTCTCCGGCGACGGTGGCGGCAAGTGGACGCTGGACACCACCAAGACGGAGGGCTGGGTGTCCGAGGGTCTCAACGGCGCGTCGAAGATGACCGTCACGGTCAGCAACGACGACTTCGTGAAGATCCGCGAGGGCAAGCTGAACCCGCAGATGGCCGCCATGCAGGGCAAGCTCAAGTTCAAGCCGATGGACATGGGCCTCGCCATGAAGCTGGCGAAGCTGCTGTCCTGAGCCTCTGAGTCTCGTGTCGTACCGACGGCGCGTCACCCTGATGGGGACGCGCCGTCTGCATGTCTCCATCTCCCCCTGGAGCCCCCCTTTCATGTCTGAGCCGTCTTCCCCCCTCGCGGGCCTGCGGGTGTTGGACCTGTCGCGCCTCTTGCCCGGCCCGTACGCGACGCTGGTGCTCGCGGACCTGGGTGCCACCGTGGACACGTTGGAGGACCCGGACGTGGGGGACGCCACCCGCCACATGCCGCCGCACCGCGAAGGGGAGGGCGCGCTCTACTACGGGCTGCACCGCAACAAGCGCTCGCTCACGCTCAACCTCAAGACGCCCGAGGGCCGTGACGCGCTCCTGCGCCTGGTGTCCCACTACGACGTGCTGGTGGAGAGCTTCCGCCCTGGCGTCATGGACAAGCTGGGCGTGGGCGAGGCGGTGCTGCGCCAGAAGAACCCGCGGCTCATCTACTGCGCCATCTCCGGCTACGGCCAGACGGGGCCGGACCGGCTCAAGGCGGGGCATGACCTCAACTACGTGGCCCGCGCGGGCCTGCTGGGCTACGGCGGCGAAGCCGGTGGCGCGCCCGCGTTCCCGGGCGTGCAGATGGCGGACATCGGCGGGGGCAGTCTCTTCGCGCTGGTGGGCATCCTGGCCGCGCTGCATGAGCGCGAGCGCACCGGCGTGGGCCGCTTCGTGGACGTGTCCATGACGGACGGCGCGCTGGCGTTCCTCCACCTGCACCTGGCCTCGCGCCTGTTCATGGGGAAGGAGGGCTCACCGCTCCAGCGTGGAAGCGAGGCGCTCAACGGCGGCTTTCCCAGCTACGGCCTGTATCGCACCGCGGACGACCGCTGGCTCGCGGTGGGCGCGCTGGAGCCCAAGTTCTTCGGCTCGCTCTGCGCGAAGCTGGGCCGCCCGGAGCTGTTGGACGACGCGTACTCCGGCGGCGAAGCCGGCGCGCGCGTGAAGGCGGAGCTCACCCGCGTCTTCGCGAGCCAGCCCCTGGCGCACTGGCGTGAGCAGCTCTCCGGCGCGGAGTTCTGCGTGGAGCCGGTGGCGGAAGGCGACGAGGTGCTCGCGGATCCGCAGCTGCGCGCGCGCGGCCTCTTCGTGGAGACGGATGATGCGCAGCGCGGCATTCGCGTTACGCACCTGCTCACGCCGCTGCGCATGGGCGACGTCGCACTGCGTCCACCGCCCACGCTCGGACAGCACTCGCGCGTCATTTTGGAAGACGCAGGTTTCACGGCCGAAGAAATCTCGCGCCTGATTGCATGAATGACGCGTGAAACGAACCCGTGAGGACGGGTTCGTACGCGGATCCAAAGTGACCCGTTGATGATTGACAGGTCTGGAGCCACAGTTAGTCTTTCCTGTTTTAGACTGGGAAATCGACTTTCAAGCCCTGGGAAGGAAGGTCCCCCGTGCCCGACGCACAGGAGCTCGAGTCATATATCCGACGGAAGTTCGCGGAAAACGTGGGTTTCACGGAAGAAGAGTTGTTTTCCGAAGACCTCACACTGTCGGCGCTGATTACACGCTCAGAGCGCATGACCAACAGCGTGGACTTGATGGAAGCCTTTGCCCGCACCTCCAACGGGTTGCGCAAGGATTATGGACTGAGAGTTCGCCTGCCTGCACTGTCACTCGATACACCCGTGTCCAAGGTCCTGGCGGTGTTCATGGGTGAAGTCACGAACCCGGAGCGGAAGTCGGCATGAGCGTCCTCGCGCGCAGCCTCGAGCACGAAGAAGCGACCGTCACCCCCCCCAAGGTCCTCTCGCCCGAAAGCCGCCCGGCCATCCAGGCGGAGCTGTACGAAGCCCTCACCCAGCGGGGGCAGTCCCTGGTGGACATCACCTGGGAGCAGCAGCGGCTGCACGAGTCGCGGCGCTGGAGCGTGGTGGAGCTGCTCTCCCACGTGGACTTCGCGCACGTGGGTGAAGCCGACCGGCACCTGGTGTGGAACGCGGGGCGGGCGGAGCTGACGACGAAGCCGGGCGCGGACCGGCTGGAGCGGCTGGCGGATCAGGAGTGCCGCCGGTGGCAGGAGAAGAACCCCACCGTCGCCTCCATCATGCAGGCGTGCGGCACGTGGAGCCGCTACTGGAACGAGGAGGAGGCGCACCACGAGACGGCGTTCAACCGCCTGTCCTCGGTGCTGGGGCTGGAGCCCATCACCGACGCCACCTTCATCGAGTTCCGCAAGGTCTTCCCCGACGACGACATGCTGCGCACGCTCACGCTGCTGTCCATCTCCGAGGTGGTGGCGGCGGTGGACTACGGCCAGTGCTCGCAGATGGTCCAGGACCCGGGCCTGCGCGCGCTGTTCAAGCAGGTGGCGGCGGACGAAGTGCAGCACATGAACTACTTCATCGCCTTCGCCAAGGCGCTGGTGGACAGCGGCGCGTACAAGGCGAAGGAGGCGTTCGCGGTGGCGCACCTCTTCCTTCGCGACGGCGGCGAGGTGCACGGCAGCAAGCGCGAGCGCGTGGAGAACCGCGATACCCACGTCAACTGGTGGGATCAGCTGGAGCACCGCGAGGGCTTCTATGCCCCGGACGCGCTGCGCAAGAAGGAGCAGCTCATCTTCCACGCCCTCAAGCGCATCACCGGCATCACGGTGGCGTCGCGAGAGGAGCTGGAGGACACCTGGATGGACCTCGTCGGGTGTTGATGGGCCTGGGCCACGACCTCCAGGCCATCTCGGAGCTGGAGGCCGCACGGGCCCTGCGGGAGCCGGACGTCTTCTTCACCGCCGCGGAGCTCGCCCACTTCGAGCGCGCGGCGGATCCGGTGCAGAGCCTGGCGGCGGGCTTCAGCGCGAAGGAGGCCCTCTTCAAGGCGCTGCCCGCGGTCGCCGGTTGGTTCTGGACGGACGCCGAGCTCGTCCACGACGCCCGGCACGCGCCGCGCTTCCAGTTTCACGGCACGCTCGCGGAGCACCTGGCGCGCGAGGGCCTGCAGGTCTCTGTATCGCTGTCGCATAGCGGAGGGTTCGTCTCGACGGTGGTCATCGTGACGCGCGCTCCGTCCCCCTGAAGTCGCTGTCATCCCCCCGGCAGCCGAAGGACATCCCCCCGTGCACTTCGAAGAGTCGTCGCTCACGCTGCGCGTGCGTCCCAATGACCTGGACATCCTGGGGCACGTGAACAACGCCACCACGCTGGAGTACCTGGAGGCCGGCCGTTGGGCCTGGCTGGAGCGGCAGGGGCTGACGCGCGGGGGGCCGGTGGTGGCGGTGGTGTCGCGCGTGGAGGTGGACTACCGCCGGGAGATTCCCCCGGGCGACGTGGTGGTGCACACGGAGCTGGAGTCGCCCGCGGCGGACGAGCTGGAGCCGGACGGCCTCAACTACCGCGCGCGGTTCCGTCAGCGCGTGTTCCTGACGGTGGGCGGGCCGGTGGCGGTGGAGGCGCTGGTGAGCGTGGCCTTCCTGGACGCGCGGGCCCGGTCGCTCGCGTCGCTGCAGCAGTTCCTGGACGCCGCGCGCGCCCCGGTGGCCCCTGTCGAGGATCCGCGCCCATGAGCACGAACGTGAAGCCGGAGCTCGCGTCGCTGGAGTTCTGGGTGCCCACGTCCCAGGAGCACGCGCTGCACGTCGTGGAGGCGCGCCTGTCCGGGACGCCGGACTCCGCGCCCGGCATCCTCTTCGTGCCGGGGCTGTTCTCAGACGGCCGCTTCTTCCTGGGCGGGCAGGGGGATGGGTTCGCGCGCACGTTCGTGGACGCGGGCTGTGTGTCGTACGTCGCGTCCCTGCGCGGGCATGGCAAGAGCCGCTGGCCCGCGAAGCGCGCGTACAACTGGAGCTTCGACACATACGTGCGCCACGACATCCCGGACCTGGTGCGGGCCGTGCGCGCGCGTCACACCGGGCCGCTGTTCCTCCTGGCCCACAGCATGGCGGGCTACGCGGCGCTGGCGGCGCTGGGGGTGGACCCCTCGCTCCAGGCGTCGCTGTCCGGTGTGTGCACGCTGTCCTCGGCGGTGAACGACTACAGCGACGGCGGGTTCAAGAAGCGCTTCCAGCTGGGCTTCTCGTCCACGGTGGCGGGGATGTTGGGGCGCTTCCCGGCGAAGGCGCTGAAGCAGGGGCCCTGGGACGAGCCGGCGGGCGTGATGCGTCAGTTCACGGACTGGGCGCCCACGGGCGCGTTCCGGAGCACGGATGGCGCGACGGACTACTGGAGCGCGCTGGGCAACGTGACGCTGCCGGTGTTCGCGGGCGTGGGCTCGGCGGACGTGTTCCATGCGTCACCCCAGCGCGCGCAGAAGCTGGTGGCCCACCTGGGCAGTGCCCGGAAGGATCTGTTCGTCCTGGGGCGCGCGCAGGGGCTGAGCTGGGACGCGGGCCACTTCGACGTGGTGCGCGGAGAGCGCGCCCGCGCGGAGGTGCTGCCTCGCGTGCTCACGTGGATGCGCCAGGTGGCGCCCTCGCACTGAAGGACTGAAGGACCCGGAGGAGGGGAGTTTTTCGCATGCTCGACATCATCCAGCGACTGGAAGCGGTGGACCCTCGGCGCGGCCTGTTTCTCTACGACGACTTCGTCGGGCCGCCAGAGTTCGTGCCCTACCGGGAGTTCGCCTCCCGGGTGGCCGGGGCGGCGGAGCACTTCCGCGCGCGCGGCGTGGCGCCGGGCACGCGCGTGGTGCTGCCCTTCGAAACCTCCTCGTCCGTCATCTTCGCCTTCCTGGGGTTGATGGAGCTGGGCGCGGTGCCCCTGTCCGTGAAGCCGTACATCCTGAGCACGCCGAAGGGCCCCTACCGGGACTTCCTCGCGCGCATCCGCGAGCGCTATGGCGCGCTGCTCGTGCTGGACGTGCCCAGCATCGCTGGACTGGAGCTGCCCCTGGAGCGCCTGCCGCCGCCGCCCACGGGCGCGAAGCGTCCCGGGGTGAAGCTGCGCGAGGTGGCGCCCGGGGAGCTGGCGTTCGTGCAGTTCTCGTCGGGGTCCACGTCGTTCCCCAAGGGCGTGCCCATCACCCAGGAGAACCTGGCCGCGAACCTGCGGATGATCATCCGGCACGACAGCCGCACGTCCGAGGACCGGGTGACGAGCTGGCTGCCGCTGTACCACGACATGGGACTCATCGGCGGGCTGCTCACCTGCATCACGGTGGGCAATGATCTGCTGTTGGCCCAGCCCGCGTCGTTCCTGATGGACCCCATGGGCTGGCTGGAGCTCATCTCCTCCGAGAAGGTGATGGGCTCCGTCATCCCCAACTTCGCCATCGACTACGCGCTGAAGTCGCTCAAGTCGGCGGACGCGGATGACCTGAAGCGGTTGGACCTGTCGCGCGTGCAGAGCATCTACCTGGGCAGCGAGCCCATCAACATCCCCAACCTGGAGCAGTTCCTGGACATCCTCGCCCCGTGTGGCCTGCGGCGCGACGTGTTCATGCCCTGCTACGGCATGGCGGAGACGGTGCTGATGGTCGCGAGCGTGCCGCCGCGCCAGACGGTGCGCGTCATCACCGCGCCCAACGGTCAGCCCGCCATCTCCGTGGGCCGCCCGCTGACGGAGTTCGAGGTGCGGCTGCGCGCGGAGGACGGCCGGTTGTGCGGCGAGGGCGAGCTGGGCGAAATCGAGCTGCGCGGCGGCAGCCTGGCGCCGTCGTACTTCCTGGACGACCGGCCCCTGCGCGGCGACGACGGCTTCTACGCCACGGGCGACCTGGGCTTCCAGAAGGAGGGCGAGCTCTTCATCACCGGGCGGATCAACGACCGCATCAAGGTGAACGGCCAGAGCTTCTTCTCCGCGGACTTCGAGCAGGCCGTGGAGCGGCTGGGCTTCATCCGCCCGGGCCGCACCGCCGTCATCCAGGTGAAGGGCCGTCTCGTGGTGCTGGCGGAGGTGAACCACCCGGCCGCGTTGGAGCGCCTGGAGGACAGCCGCAAGCAGGTCTGCCAGTCGGTGCTGGAGACGGTGGGCGTGACGCTCGCGAAAGAGGACGTCCTCTTCATCCGCTACGGCCAGCTCCAGAAGACGAGCAGCGGCAAGCTCCAGCGCCGCGCCATCACGGAAGCCTATGAGCAGGGCCGCATCCGCACCGTGACGCCCATGGAGTTGCGCGCGGACCTGCTCCAGATGCGCGCGCAGCGGCTCGTGCTGGGCTCGGTGATGGTCGCGCGGCAGCGGGGCCGCCGGTGGATGGCCTCCGGGAAGGCGGCGCTCTCCGCGGGACTCCTGCGGCTCAAGCCAGGAGGCCAGCGTCAGGACGGGCCCTGAGCGGCTCCAGAGCCTCGGGCCTCAACGGGCCTTCGCGGAGGCCCACAGGTCCCAGCCGCGCGCCGCGTGGCACGCATCGCCCACCAGGTCCAGGGCGAGCTGGGGCTGCGTCTTGGACAGCGCCTCCGTGTCGCGGAAGGCGCCCGTGGCCTCCAGCCTCAGCGTCGCGTGCTCCAGCGCGGCCTTCGCCTCCGCTACCGCCACCGCCTGCGCGGGCGTGGGCTTCCAGCCCGTCTCGTCCCGGTATCGCCCCAGCGCCTCCAGGAAGTGGCCGTGGAACTTCACCATCTGCACCAGCACCGGGATGCGGTACGCGGGCGCGGCGGTGAGCGCGGCCTCGTACTGCCGCGCCTCCGAACCCAGCCGGTACACCAGCACGTCCACCTGCGCGTCCAGCCGCGGGCCCCACGCCTTTCGCACGGCGGGGAAGCGCGCCCAGCCCGCGACGGCCTGGAAGAAGTGGAGCCCGCCGCACGGGTGCGCGTAGATGCCCTGCTTGTTCTTGGGCACCTGGGGAAGGCCTGCCTTCATGCCTCGGAGCAGCTCCGCGTTCGCGGACTCCAGCGTGGCGAGCGCGGTGTCCATCACCGCGTCCATGCGCACCGTCTCTCCCGCGCTGTTGACGAACGAGCCCCCGGGCTCCAGCACGTGTGACAGCGCGTCCAGCGCCCACGCACCGTCCGGCGACGCGGCGAGCGCGGGGCGGAAGTCGTGCTGGAGCGACGCCACCAGCTCCCGCAGCGTCACCTTGCCCCACGCCGTGGGGAACGCATGCGAGCGCGGGTAACCCGCGAACAGGAAGGTCTTCACCTGGAGCGCCGGGTGGGGCTCCACGGGCGTGCCGTCCGGGGTGAAGGCGTCGAAGAAGTAGCGGGCCGTGCCTCCCGCGTCGGGGGCGTCGCGGCGCAGGTACCCCGCGACGATGGCGTCCGAGGCCGCGCGGCCATCCCGCGCGCGGAAGGACTTCCCGTCCAGGTCCATGCCGTGCGCGAGCGCCCAGGGTCTGGACGGATCCGCCCCGTGCGTGCGGCACTGCGCGTGGAGCACCGCGGACGCGGAAGGGGCGG